>JBGAWX010000123.1:0-9810 GCA_044227375.1 Saprospiraceae bacterium | reverse complement strand
CGCCCTTGAAATTTTTCAGGACACGGAAAGTTTTTTCAGGATCAAGATAATTGCTGCAAACAAAATCAGTTTCCAATGCTTCCTTGAGACCGGGTAAAGCTTCGATGTCATTTTGAATACCCGGACTCAACACGAGATAATCGTAAGTGATTTGACCGCTTGCTTTTGTATTGACAATATTTTTTTCCGGTTCAAAAGTCGTCGCGAAATCGCGGATCCATTCAACTCCGGGAGGAATCAATTTTACTTCATCACGACGGGTGGATCTGAAATTAAAAGTACCGGCTCCAACAAGAGTCCATGCGGGTTGATACCAATGATCTGTTCTGGGTTCCAGAATGGCTATGGACAATTTACTGTTTTTCCGTTTGAGTTGGGCTGCGGTCATAATTCCACCTGTTCCGCCGCCGATGATCACCACATTGAATTGCTTTTTCATGATGTTGAATTTACGATTCAAAAATACTCCTGTCTCAAAAGAAGCACTGTGACTGCAGTCATGTTTAGCACTGCATTTACTCAGTAATCAAAGATAAAAATATAAAATTAACCACTCTATAATCTTGATTTTCTGATGATTACAATGTATTTGATAAAGATCATATTGACATATGAAAATATGTTCATATATTTGCATCATCAATTATGAAACTCACAAAAAATAAGTTGGAAAAGGCCGCCTACATCCTTAAAACCATCGCCCACCCGACACGTCTTTCAATCATCCATTTACTGGAAGAAAATGATCGTTTGTCGGTAAATGAGCTATGTTCAGTATTAGGCTGTGAACAATCCCTGGTTTCGCATCATTTATCCAATATGCGCATCAAGGGCCTGCTTAAATCGGAAAGAGAAGGAATTAACATTTATTATTCCCTGAAGGAAAAAGAGTTGGCAAAGATTGTTTCGGTAATTGAACATTGTCATTGCAATATGTAAGAAGGGACAGGGGACGAGGGACGAGGGACGTTGGCATATACATCGGTCTATTATATGAATATATGTTCATGTGTTTGTATGGTACAGGGGACGAGGGACGCAACGGAGTAAGTAAATAACGAATAACGAACAACCAAAAACGAATAACGAATAGCATGCTTGTAATCCTTGGATACATCCTGGCAGTACTGATCGGACTTAGTCTTGGCCTTATTGGTGGAGGTGGTTCAATTCTTACAGTACCGGTTCTGGTTTATTGCACAGGGATTGCAGCCGTACCTGCTACCTCCTATTCACTGTTTGTGGTTGGGGTGACAAGCGCAGTTGGAGCTGCCAATTATGCGCGTAAAGATTTGATACATATTCGTACTGCCTTATTATTTGGGATTCCTTCCATCATTGTCGTGTATATTATGCGGCATTTTATTGTTCCTCTTTTACCGGAAACTTTCTTCACAATAGGCAGTTGGAGTTTTACTAAAAATATTTTCATTCTGATCTTATTTGCTATACTGATGATTGTTGCCTCTATTTCAATGATCAGAAAAAAAGTCATTCATGAACAGGAACATACATCACACACTTCAAAGGATTCCGTTCGGATCTTTGTTCAGGGAATTGGTGTTGGGATTATCACGGGACTTGTTGGTGCAGGAGGAGGTTTTCTGATTGTTCCTGCACTTGTATTTCTTGCACGTTTACCGATAAAAATTGCGATTGGAACCTCATTGTTGATCATTGCCTCGAATGCTTTGATCGGTTTTATCGGGGATTACGGTCATCAGATTATTGACTGGCGTTTCCTTGCAATTTTCTCCGGGCTTGCCATTGGCGGTATGTTCATTGGCACATCACTTTCCCGTATAATTGATAACCGTCTGTTAAGACCACTGTTCGGGTGGTTTGTACTGGCAATGGGAATTTACATTTTAATCAGAGAAACGCTCTAAAAACAGAATTAATTTAAGTGTCGGAATACCAGATTCATTCAAATTAACAGATTTATACCTGACAAATGTCATCGGTAAAATCATCAGAATTCTATACTATTATTAGTTAAATCTAACCTTAAAATCATATCACCATGTACGTACAACAATTGTATACAAGTTGTCTCGCTGAGGCAGCATATTACATTGAATCCAATGGCGAAGCGGCAATCATTGATCCTTTGCGTGAAACTGAACCGTATATTCAATTAGCAAAAGATCGAGGTGCTACTATTAAATATGTTTTTGAAACACACTTTCACGCAGACTTTGTTTCCGGGCACATTGATCTGGCAAAAAAGACAAGTGCGAAAATTGTTTATGGTCCTTCAGCAAAAGCTGAATATGACATCACTGTGGCTAACGATGGTCAATTTTTTCCATTGGGAGATATTAAAATTGAAGTATTGCATACACCCGGACACACACTGGAGTCTTCCTGTTTCCTGATGTATGACGATCACAATGTCCCCTATGCCTGTTTCACCGGTGATACGTTGTTTGTCGGGGAAGTAGGCCGACCCGATCTTGCTGTAAAGAGTGATTTGTCAAGAGAAGATCTGGCAGGACTTTTATATGAATCAATTCAGAATAAAATAAAAACACTTCCTGATGATGTGATTGTTTATCCCGGACATGGCGCGGGATCGGCTTGTGGTAAAAACATTGGCACTGAAACCTGGAGTACTATTGGAATGCAGAAGAAATTAAACTACGCGATGCAGCCAATGAGTAAGCAGGAATTTATTCATGTAGTAACCGATGGACTGACTGAGCCTCCAAAATATTTCTTTGTTGATGCTGCGATTAATAAAAAAGGATACGAGCCTATTGATGATGTCCTGAAAAGAAATGTTCACAAACTCTCTCTAGAGGAATTTGAAACTGTAGTGAGTACTGGTGTTACTATCCTGGATGCGCGGGAAGCAGATGTATTTGAAAAAGGATTTATTCCTGATTCAATTAATATCGGATTAAACGGACAGTACGCAGTTTGGGTAGGTTCTCTCATTGATTCTAAGGATCCACTGGTACTTGTTACAGATGAAGGAAAAGAAGAAGAAGCGGTGCTTCGTCTTGCCCGTGTTGGTTATGAAAATGTAAAAGGTTATCTGAAAGGCGGTTTTAAAGCCTGGAAAGATTCCGGAAGAAAAGTTGATCATATTGAAGTGATGCATCCGATCACTTTCGAAAAGCAATATTCACCCGAAGAGCACGTTATTGATGTCCGAAATGAAGGTGAATGGGCTGGCGGAGTGATCGAAGGAGCACAACTTATTCCGTTGACCCGACTGACCAGGGAATTTGGTATTCTGGATAAGAACAAGAAATACTATGTGCATTGTGCAGGAGGTTACAGGAGTATGATGGCTTGTTCAATCCTTAGAAAAAACGGTTACAGGAACGTCGTGAATATTACCGGAGGTATTAACCTGATGAAGGAAACTAATTACAAACTGGTAATTCCTCCAAATGTATATGCTTAAGAAGTCAACATGAACATGCTGCGAATGTTCAATATTATCGGGTAGAACAGGTTCATGATGGCTTGAGGTTTCATTTTGAACCTGTTCGTTCCCGGAAATCAAAGTATATATTTCCTCTTAAAATTTAAACTTCACATTAATTTACCCTCACAAAATGAAAAAATTAAAATTATTATCTCTGTTCCTTGTTTTGAGTTTAACCGGCGTAACAATCGCCTGTCAACAGGGAAATAAATCAAGTGGTGAAATTTCCACTGTGTCAACTGCAGAGTTTAAAAGTCTGGTTGATCAACAAAGTGGCGTCATACTGGATGTTCGCACACCGGAAGAATTTGCCGAAGGCCACATACCGGGGGCAATCAATCTGGATGTAAACGGATCGAATTTTAAAGATGAAATTGGGAAGCTTGACAAAGCGAAATCTTATGAAGTTTATTGCCGCTCCGGGAAACGAAGTCTCAAGGCTTCAGAGATGATGCAATCCGAAGGTTTTACAAAAGTTACCAATCTGGACGGTGGGATACTTGGCTGGCAGGAGAAAGGATATCCGGTAGAGAAATGACATTATTTCTAAAATACAAGTGGACATTAGCCGGAATCATTCTTGGTTCTATTGCAGGCTATCTTTACTGGAACTTTGTCGGCTGTGCAAATGGCACCTGCATGATCACTTCGGTATGGTACAGAAGTACTTTGTATGGAGCGTTATTAGGCGGATTATTCGCAAATTCCTTTTCTATTCCAAAGGAAAATAAAAATTGAAATTTCATTAGTTAATATTATTTACATCTTAATTTGATACAAAATGAAAAATTTCCTTCTGGCAATTTTCATTATGCTTCAGAGCGGTGGAATTTTTGCTACTGCTCCGGAAATCTTCCGAATAGAAATTGAAGAAGATACAATACCCGGAATGCCCGGGCTGCAGTCCTTTGTACATGCACAATATGATGGGAAGTGGCTATTCATTGGTGGCCGGACAGACGGCTTACATCGAAGACAACCATTTGCTTCATTTGATCCATTAGCAAACAATACAAATATTTATGTAATTGACCCTGCTCAAAAACAAGTTTGGTCTACATCACTTACAGGATTATCCGGTGGATTAATTGAACAATTACAAAGTACAAATATGGAGTTCATTCAACATGATGACAATTTGTATGTCATCGGGGGATATGGATATAGTACAATTTCTGCGGATCATATTACATTTCCAAATCTGACTATAATTGATGTTCCTAATACTATTGATGCAATTATTAATGGGAGTACAATTGTACCCTATTTCCGTCAGATAACTGACCAGCGGATGGCAGTTACCGGAGGATATCTGGGCAGATTAGATACTATTATGTATCTCGTTTGTGGGCAACGTTTTGATGGCCGGTACAATCCAATGGGCATGTCAACATATACGCAGGTTTACACGAGTGAAATCCGTAAATTCACTATTAGTGATATTGGGGGTAACCTGTCTATTCAAAATTATATTGCTGTTCAGGATACAGCGAATCTGCATCGAAGGGACTATAATATGCTTCCTCAGGTATTTCCAAATGGAGAAAAAGGATTTACCATTTTCAGCGGGGTGTTTCAGCCCAATCAGGATTTACCCTGGTTAAATACAGTAGACCTTACCGCAAATGGATACAATGTACGTCCGGATTTCAATCAATATCTGAATCAATACCACACTGCAAAAGCCGCGCTTTGGGATTCTGCTGCCAATACTATGCATTCCATTTTCTTTGGTGGAATGAGCCGATATACATTAGACACAACAACAAACACACTTATTGATGATATCAATGTCCCGTTTGTGAAGACAATCAGTTTGATTACGCGATTTTCAAATGATTCCGTAGTTGAATACAAATTGCCTGTGGAGATGCCGGCATTGCTAGGAAGTAGTGCAGAATTCATTCCGGTAATCCAAACAGATGATGAAATTATTCGCTTGAATTCTCTGCCCAACTCAAAAATTCAAATAGGAACAATCGCCGGAGGCATTGAAAGTTCCCTGCCCAATATTTTCTTCATTAATACCGGAGCAGAAAGTGTTGCTTCTTCAAGAGTTTTTAAAGTATTCTTAATCAAGGAAAGTATTACAGGATCAGGAAGCATAGCAACTCCTGAGGATGCGTTTCAGGTACAGATTTTTCCGAACCCTTCAGAATCAGATGTAACAATCGCCATTAATACCAGGATCAAGGGTAATTTATCTGTATTGATTTATAATGAAAACGGGAAGTTACTCGAAACACTGCAGAATGGGTTGGTACAACCCGGACAATTAAGTTATACATGGAAATCACTCGACTACCCAACTGGAAAATATTTATGTAAGATCCGGTCAGGATTGATTACGCAGACTGAGTATATTCTTCTAAACAAATAATCATGGCAAAATTTTCAGAAATAATAAATTCGGGAAAGCCAGTACTCGTTGATTTTAGTGCATCATGGTGCGGACCTTGCAAGATGATGAATCCAATTCTGATTGAATTGGCAAACAAGCTTGGTGAAAAAGCGATTATTCTGAAAATTGATGTTGATGAGCAACCTCAGGCTGCGGCACATTATGAAGTACAAAGCGTACCTACTTTGCTACTGTTTAAAGATGGTCAAATTAAATGGAGACAGTCAGGTGTGACCCCTTCAAACATTCTTGAACAGATAATTCTTCAGAATAGTTAATTTACAGTATTATTTTAAACCCATTTAAACTTCATCTTATGGAATTCAATGAACCCTTGAACACCATGCCACGTATTGGTGACATGGCACCGGATTTTTCAGCAACGACCACACAAGGCCCCCTAAAGTTTTCTGAATATAATAAAGGAAGCTGGGTGATTTTTTTCAGCCATCCCGCAGACTTTACACCTGTATGCACAACTGAACTTACTCTCTTTGCACAGGAAGAAGAAAATTTTAAAAAGATGAATACGAAATTGCTCGGTTTGAGTATTGACAGTATTCATTCACACATCGCCTGGATCAACAATGTGAAAAAAAACATGGGAGTTACCATGCGTTTCCCCCTGATTGCAGACATTGACATGAAAGTCTCCAAATTGTATGGAATGCTTCAGCCGGGAGAAAGTGAAACGGCTGCTGTACGCGCTGTATTTTTTATTGATCCAACAGGAAAAATCAGATTAATCATGTATTACCCTTTGAATGTTGGGCGAAACATGGACGAAATTATCCGTGTACTAAACGCGTTACAGGCAACTGATGTTCACAAACTCGCATGTCCTGTAAACTGGAAACCTGGAGCTAAGTTTATCGTTCCTCCACCAAAAACTGTTAAGGACATGGAAGAACGCGAGAAGAGCAATTATGAAATGGTTGATTTTTATCTGGCGAAGACTTCAGTTTAGAAAATCAGATTTTCCCACAAAGACTCAAAAGGCGCAAAGGTTATTTACTTTGCGCCTTTTCATTTTAAGCAATTGATGTTACAGATTTAAGGTCTTGTTTTATATTAAGAAATCAAGCTCACGTAAAGCTCTTCAACTTTTTTTCTTGCCCAGGGTGTTTTACGCAAAAAAGTCAGACTTGATTTTATACTTGGATTAATACGAAAACAATTGATGGGAATGATGGAGCCCAGCTCTTCCCAACCAAAGTGATCAACAAGGTGGTTTAAAATCATTTCCAGAGTTTTTCCGTGCAAGGGATCATTGCTAGTCATTGTATTGGTGATTGCTGATTGTAGATTGTAGATTGTAGATTGTAGATTGTAGATTGCTGATTGCATTTTTGATAATTAGTGGGCAATGTAGCAATTCGGTTGTTCTGGTGAGCGACGGGATTATCTTTAAAAGAATCAATTCTATTAACAAATTTTAACCTGTCGACTAAGGCAAAAACCTCTTTGTTTTTTTTCGATTTGGGTGATTTAAGTTAATTTTAAAAAATAATTTATCATTGATGTCCAATGATTGTATCCCTGATCGTCATAGACATATAATCTCAATCACTAACCTTAAAATTTTACAAAATCATGGATTCTACAACAAATGCACTAAATTGGTTTGAAATTTCCGTATCGGATATCAAACGCGCTAAGAAATTTTATGAGACTGTTTTTGAAATCGAAATGCCTGTGCAGGAAATGATGGGAATGCAAATGGCCTTTTTCCCTGCCGAGGACATGAACGGAAAAGTATCCGGAGGACTGGTCCAGGGTCCAATGCATAAGCCGAGCGCCGATGGTGCGAAAATTTACCTGAATGGAAACCCGGATCTTTCAAAAGCACTGGGAAAAGTTGATGCAGCCGGTGGGAAAGTCACGATGCCCAAAACAAAAATCAGCGATGATATTGGCTACATGGCTTTTTTCATTGATACTGAAGGTAACGCGATGGCCATGCATTCCAATAAATAAGTCATTGACCAAATAACTATTTTGCAATCCTATTGTATTTCGAAAAAAACGAGGAATTCGACATTTCAATCAACATAATTCTTTGTGTTTTTTTATATTTATATTTTCTAATTAAACTTATAATCAAAATACATACATGAAAGAATTTCTATTGATTTTCCGAAGAGAAAACCCAACACGGGAGACGCAGCCTTCTCCGGAACAAATGCAAGCCATGATGAAACCCTGGCAAGACTGGATCGGAAGCATTGCTGCACAAAACAAATTGTCCAGTGCCGGTAACCGTCTGGATAGCGATGGTCGTGTGGTGAAGCCAAATAATGTGATCACGAACGGTCCGTATGCAGAAATTAAAGAAGCCATTGGCGGATACATTGTTGTGAAAGCCAATACACTTGACGAAGCAACTCAATTGGCCAGTGGCTGTCCGATATTTTCAGTAGGAGGAAATGTCGAAGTAAGGACCATTGTCCCCATGGACGAAAACAATTGACTAATTAAAACCTCCTGAAAAATCGGGAGGTTTGCTTTTTTATGCATGATCAGGAGCAAATACCTCATTTATTCAGGACTGAATACAGAAAAATAATTTCTGTATTGTGTAAACATTTTGGTATTGAACATCTGGAAACAGCGGAAGATCTGGTGAGTGACACTTTTTTATTAGCAGCTGAAACATGGGGATTGAAGGGTCTACCAAAAAACCCGACAGGTTGGCTCTATACTGTTGCAAGAAATAAAATGCTGGATGTGATCCGCCGTGAAAAATTATTCAATGAAAAAATTGCGCCAACGATTAAACAGGAGCAAAATTCCTATCAGGAAACAGCAATTGACTGGTCAGTCCAAAATATCAATGATAGTCAGTTGCAAATGATGTTCGCGATTTGTACCCCGGCAATTTCGGCGGAGTCACAGATTGGGTTGGCGTTGAGCATACTTTGCGGATTTGGTACAGAAGAAATCGCGGATGCATTTTTAAGCGGGAAAGAAGCGATTTACAAAAGGCTTGCAAGAGCAAAAGAGAAATTACGTGCGGAAAAAATAAAAATTGAATTTCCTTCTACCTCAGAAATTCAATCGCGTCTGGAGAATGTACTTACAACCCTCTACCTACTTTTCAGTGAAGGGTATTATTCTACTTCTCAAAATACCACTTTGCGAAAAGAGTTATGTGTTGAGGCAATGCGTCTGACATTGATGTTAACTGAAAATGAGCACACGAATATGCCGTCGGTGAATGCCTTGCTTTCTCTTATGTGCTTTCATGCATCACGTTTTGATGCACGAATCAATTCGAATGGGGAAATTGTGTTGTATGAAGAACAGGATGAAAATTTATGGAATCAGGAATTGATTGCGAAAGGCGAAATGTATCTGAATCGAGCCTCTCAGGGAAAACGATTATCAAAATATCATCTTGAAGCTGCCATTGCTTATTGGCACACGAAGAAAACCGATTCATCGGAAAAATGGGAAAACATTCTTCAGTTGTATAACCGTTTATTACAGATAGAATATTCTCCTATGGCAGCATTGAACCGGACATACGCCTTATCAAAAGCGAATGGAAAAACAGAAGCAATCAAAGAGGCGGAAAAACTGAATTTAACCGACAATCATTTATACCATACTTTACTTGGAAATCTCTACCAGGAAATTGATTCTCAAAAAGCAATGGATCATTTCCGGAAAGCTCTCGCTCTTGCAAAAACCGTCGCTGACAAGGCAATTATTTCAACGAGCATTGCTCGCCTCAGCAACTAAATTCAACAGCTTAGTGAGTGTGGTTGATTAATAATGGTATCCTTTTTATGTTCTTTGAGCTTTCTTCCATTAATTGAAGCATGTAAATTCCATCTGCAATGTCAGACAAGTTGATATGGAATTCAGCACCTTTGAACTTTTCATAAAAAAGTTGTTGCCCGGTCAATGAAAACAGAGAGTACAAGATAGGTTCATTCGACACCCATGTGTTACGGATCCTAACCTC
>JBGAWX010000122.1:0-9812 GCA_044227375.1 Saprospiraceae bacterium | reverse complement strand
GCAAACAGGAGACTCCCAGGTAATATCGCATATGACCTTGCGTAAATTATTAGGATTTCTTGGGTTCTTATTGCCTTTTATACTTGCCCTTGGAGCCTGCTTGCTCGGTGAGCCCAAGGCCATTCAAAATTCAATAAGTCATTATTATTATACGGAGATGCGGGATGTGTTTGTTGCCGTAGTGTCGTCTTTTGGTTTGTTTTTATTTTCGTATAAGGGAGAAGCAGATAAAGATAGTATGCTCGCCAATATTGCGGGAACATTTGCAATTTGTGTGGCTTTGTTTCCAACCAATCAATCGGACGATTGTGAAGCTTTGATTTGTTATGTTCATTTTATTTCCGCGACAGCATTTTTTATTGTACTAGCATATATTTCTTATTTCATTTTTACTCTTAGTAATAAACCTCCTGAACTGCAAACAATTCAAAAACGGAAACGCAATACAATTTACAGGATTTGTGGAATCGTCATTGCAGCGTGTATAGTCCTCCTGGCCGTTTATTTTTTCATTTTTAAAGAATCGACCTATTTGCCGGAGTTTACAGTATTCATTTTGGAGTCCGTTGCCCTTTGTGCATTCGGCATCTCATGGTTGACCAAAGGGGAAGCCATATTGGGAGATAAATAATGAAAAGAAATTCTGCTAAAGTCTATTCCTGAGTACTTCTTAAATGATGTTACACGGTTCAATTGTTGATTTCAAAATAACAAATAACAGGAAAATGATCGCTGTATCCATAATTATAGCGGTCACCTGAAAATGTGCGTTTGGGGTTGTTTTTGAAATGTCCGTATTTTTCAATCATGAAACTTTTCTTAAATACTTTATGGGATTGGTACTTCATTGAAGAAGATTTAAATTTAGTTACCAGGTTTTTGGAGAGCAGAATCTGATCGAAAAGATTCCATGCATCATCAAACGAAGTGCTGCCTTCTCCGCCTTTATAATTTTTGTAAAATGGATTGAAGAATTCTCCATCTTTCAGGTTGTTGAGTTTTGATTGAGCTTGAAGTACTGTGTTAAGACTTTCATCATCCGGATTGTCATTAAAATCTCCCATGATGATGATTCTCGCATCAGGGTCTGATCTTGAAATCGAATCGGTAACCTGTTTAACCGTATTCGCTGCAATGAGTCTGTAAGGTTTGGATGCTTCTCCGCCACGCCTGGAAGGCCAATGGTTTACGAGTATGTATACAATTTGCCTGCCTAATATTCCTTTGACCAATAAGACATCACGGGTCAATTTCGGAGTGCTGTCATTTTCAAATAATGAAACTTTAATGGCTTGCGACTTCAGTACTGTAAAGAGTTTTGGTTGGTAGAGCAAGGCTACATCAACTCCTCTTACATCTGGTGAATTGTGATGAACAATTTTCAAATACTGGTTTTTGATTTGCTCGGAATTGACCAGGTCCTCCAATACTCTGCGATTTTCAATTTCGCATACGCCTAAAACAGCAAGCGCAGCGGACTTATCTTCTACACCCATCTGATGGATCACATGGGAAAGACGTTCCAGTTTGTCTTTGTATAACTTTTCTGTCCAAACTTTTGATCCGCCTGGCGTGAATTCTTCATCTACGGTAAGGCTATCATCAAGAGTATCAAATAAGTTTTCCAGGTTGTAGAAACCAATGGCTATTTTTGAAGTCTGGGCATTTAAAAGACTGCAAAAACAGAATACCAGGAAAAAGGAGCTTGTCCCAAATATTTTGTTACTTTGAGCCTTCATGGATCTTTTAATTTCCTGCAAATAAACAAAACTCAAATGGCTTTTGGACGAAGCAAGTGTCTAAACAAAAGAAATATCCTGTTTATTGTCTTAATCATTCTGACGAATGTTTTAAATAGTCAAACACTTCAGGGTCGTCTGGTGGATAATGTCAGGCAAACACCTGTAAAGCAAGCTGTGGTAAAATTGCTTAATGCAGGGCAGGAAGTCACAACAGATTCTGAGGGTAAATTTAAATTGGAGCTCAGGGATCATACGGACGACCTGGACATAGAAGTCACTGCGGATCAATTTGAACTCTTTCGTATCCAATTGAGATCTGCAGATTGGAATCCTGAACTGCAAGAGTTTTATCTGATTCCTAAACACGATCCGTTAAGTGAAAATTTTGAGACTACTGAAATCGATAATGACGACGAAAGCAATGCAGGCGATGTCTACAGTTTATTAACCAGTTCTGAAGATCCAATAAAAAGAGCCGCAGGTTTTCAATTCAGCAATTTGCGATACAGCTTAAGAGGAATTAATTCAAATTATAATCAATTGGGGTTTAATGGTTTTTTGTTGAACAATCCCATAGATAATTTTACACCTTTTTATTTGTTGTCTGGTCAGAGCCTTTTAACACGGTATAGTGAAGATTACCTGAGTTATAAAGACAATGATTTTCATTTTGGAGCTCTTGGTTTAACGCAATGGATTCAATTCGAATCTCAAAATTCAAGAAAGGAATTTTCAGTAAATTACGCATTGACGAATAGAAATTATACAAACAAACTTGGAATTCATTATGCTTCAGGTTTGCTTAAAAATGGCTGGTCTGTCACAGCAGGATTGAATAAACGATGGGCTCGTGAAGGTTTCAACGAAGGCAGCTTTTATGATGCTAAGGGTGCTTATTTTGGCATTTCCAAACACTTTTCAAATACACATACTTTGAATTTCCTGTTTGTTACCGCTCCGGTATTAAGAGGAAAAACGAGTCCCGGAACCAAAGAAGTGTATTCATTAAACTCAGATCACTATTACAATTCGTATTGGGGATTTCAGGAAGATAAAAAGAGAAATTCAAGACTTGTGAATTCGAAAATTCCTATGGCCTTATTGAATTATAGTTGGTCGATTAATGAACATTTAAAACTGGAAGCCGGTTTCATGGGGCTTTCAGGATCGTATTCTACAACACGACTCGATTGGCATAATGCTCTTGATCCAAGACCGGATTATTATCAAAAGTTGCCCTCCTATATACAGGATCCCGAAGTTTCTTCACGTGTTGCTCAAGCATGGAGAACGGATATCAATGTTAGGCAAATCCATTGGGATGAAATCTATCAGGCTAACTACAGTAACTATGAAACCATTTTCGGTGTAAATGGCAATGCTTCCGGCACATTAACCGGGAGGAATGCGGTCTATTGGATTGAAGAAACACATCGCGATCCGTCAGAGATGGAACATTTTGCAAATCTTCAATGGAATTTTGGAAGGAATGTATTGAAAGGTGGATATCGCATTGAAATCTATGAGGAAGATAATTATTTGAAAGCGGATGACCTATTGGGTGCTGATTTTTTAATTGATCTTGAAGATTTTGCTACCGGAGACTTCCGTCATCCTGACATTCGGATCAAAAATCATGTGATTCATAAAGGGGATCGATATGGTTTTGATTATACCAGTAATGTTCGAAATATTACCGGTCAATTGGATTACGCTTATGTTGGGAAAAAATTGGATTTCAGTTTGGGAGTAAATCTGAATTCAAATTCTATAAGCAGGACAGGAAACTTTTTGAATGCGGTATTTTCTAATTCATTGGGAAAATCTGAATCCCTTAATGAAAATGGTTATGGAATAAAATCCATGATCACATGGAAAATAAACGGAAGAAATTACATTCGTTGGAATGGTGCTTTTCAAGATTTACCAAATCGGTTTGACCAGGTTTTTATAAATCCTCAATGGCGTGCCGATGTATTGTCAGTTAAAGATCATACAAGGATAAATTTTTCTGATCTTTCCTATTTCTACAGGAGTCCTGGCTTTAATTCAGAATCAGATCGTCAATAAGAATTTTTACCTCGACGAACAATTGGAATCCGATTCAAATTTTGAGCTGAGTGATGGAGGATTCATCAATGCCTTTTATACCGGACTGGATCAGCAACATATTGGTTTAGAATCTTCATTTGAAGTTGATCTGGGTAAAGCTTACGAATTGACTGTAGTTTATAATTTAGGAGATCACATCTATACCTCCAGACCAGAACTTCTCATTTTTGATAAATTCAGCTCTGCAATATCCAGACATACTGTTTATCTTAAAAATTTTTATGTACCCGGTTCAGCACAGCAAGCCTTTAGTGGATCCATTAAATACAATTTTAAAAGCAATGGTTTTGCAGAATTGAGTTTTAATTATCTCGACAAGCAGTATCTGGATGTGAATCCATTGAGAAGAACATCAGCGGCCGTTGAAGACATAGAAAGAGATAGTGAGTTGTTTCATAAAATTATAGATCAGGAAAAGCTACCGGCTGCATTCTATGTTAATGCATTTGTTTATAAATCGTATAGAATCGGGAAACTCAATTTAGGCGTTTCACTCAGCATTAACAATCTTCTAAATGCAGAAAATATTTTGTCGGGAGGATTTGAACAATATCGATTTGACTTTGCTGCGAAAAACCCTGAAAAATTTCCTTCAAAGTATTATTACCTTCAGGATCTTAGTTTTTACCTCGGGCTTAATTTAAAATTATAAAAAAATTTATTCGCTTAAAAGATCAAATATGAAGTGGAGTTATTTTTTATTTTTATTTGTGTTGATCTCAAGTTCATGTCTCAAACATGATTTTGATGAGCCGCCGGTAGTCATTCACGATATAGGATTTGCTCCTAATTCTTCTATTGCTGAATTAAAATCAAAATACATTCCAGGACAGTTTGTAACCATATCGGATGATTTGTTGATCCATGCGGTGGTGGTTGCAGATGACCGGAGTGGAAATTTTTATAAAACTATTGTCATTCAGGATTCCACTGGTGGAATTGAATTAAAGATAAACCGATCCGGTCTATATACAGATTATCCGGTTGGTATGAAAATCGGATTAAAATGTAAAGGTCTTACAATAGGGGATTACAACAGTCTTGTTCAAATCGGATTGGGCACCTATAAAGATGGCGCATTTACCAATCTCTCTGGCATTGAATCCGCTCTAGTCCATCAATATGTTTACAAAGGACCAAAAAATCAAGCCGTCATTCCCCACAAAAGGACTATTCTGACATTGACAGCACAGGATCTAAGCACATTGATCGAGTTGGATGATGTAGAATTTATTAGATCAGATACTGGAAAAACATATGCCGATGTTGTCGGGCAGGCTTCATTGAATTTAAATCTTACGGATTGCAGTGACAATAAAATAATACTTAGAACCAGCAATTTTGCAGATTTTGCTTCTTCTATAGTTCCATCTCAAAATGGATCAATTCGTGGGATACTTTCCAGGTTCAAAACAGACATTCAGCTCTATATCCGGGATCTTTCCGATGTACAATTTAACAACGTGACTTGTGATGGTGGAACAGGCGGCGTGTTGGATCTTATTACAATAAAAGATGTCAGAGCATTGTATTCAGGAACTACTATCAATTTACCTGCGTCAAAGAAGATTTTGGGTTCTGTGATCAGTGATATTAATTATAAAAATACATCTTCACAGAATTTGTATATTCAGGATCAATCAGGTGGAGTTTTGGTAAGGTTTAAAGCTGCTCATTCTTTTGCATTGGGAGATCAGCTGGAGGTTGACATTTCAAAACAAGAGCTTTCGGATTTTAATGGGTTGTTGCAAATTAATAATGTTGATTTATCAAGGGCAAAGAAGATTGGAACGTCATTGATAAATCCTGTTCCTAAAACCATTGCTGGAATATTAAATGATTTTGAAAATCTTGAATCTACATTGGTACAAATTGACAGGGTGACTATCAATAAATCATCCGGATCAACTTATTCAGGTTCATGTACTTTGACGGATTCAACTGGAAGTATTGAATTGTATACAAATTCAAGTGCGACTTTTGCTAACGAGAATTTTCCAATAGGCACTGTGAGTCTGGTTGGAATTGTTACGCAGGGTGGAACCGGAAAGATTAAAGAAATTTCTATTAGAAATACTACGGATATTCGTGGAGGCGGAGGCGGTATTCCAGAGTTGATATCGTTAAAAGATATTCGCTCTTCATTTGCGGGAGTTTTAACAAATATTGCTCCGAATAAAAAAATCAGGGCTGTTGTAATCAGTGACAAAGACAATATGAACACGACAACCAAAAATATACATATACAGGATGCAACCGGAGGCATTGTAGTAAGATTTACAGCAGATCATTCTTTTGCTCTTGGCGATGAATTGGAAATTAATGTATCAGGTCAGGAACTGTCTGAATTTGGTGGATTGCTGCAAATAAATAGTGTTCCGCTTGCCAATGCAATAAAAATTGGTACCAATACAATCATTCCTGCTAAAAAGAATTTAGCGCAAATACTTGCAGATTTTGAAAATCTGGAATCCACATTAGTTGAAGTTGAAAATATATTCATTTCAAAATCCAGCGGAAGTATATATTCGGGGACATGCATATTAAATGATGGAACCGCCACCATGGATCTGTTTACCCGTTCACAAGCCAGTTTTGCAAATACAAACTTTCAAACTGCAAAAGTAAAACTTGTAGCTTTCGTCAATCAGGGAGGAACGGGAAATGTCAAGCAGCTCAGCATTCGGAGTTTGGCTGATGTCACTCCATGATGAATGAAAAATTATCAACAGAGCGCTTTAATTTCAAACAGTTTACTTTAAAAATAAGTAAGGGAGTTTTTCCTGTGACTACGGATTCAGTCTTATTGGGTTCATGGGTTAATGTTGGAAATGCAAAGGTCATTCTTGATTTAGGATGTGGAAGCGGAATTTTATCTTTGATGTTGGCTCAAAAATCTGATGCAACTGTGTATGCGGTCGATGTAGATTTAGAAAGTATAGAATGTGCAAAGGAAAATGTCCAAAATTCTCCATGGAAAGATAAGATCCATGTGTTGAATATTGAATTGCAAGAACTTCAAGTGTTGGAAATTTTTAAAGCATATAAATCCAATGTTGATTTGGTCGTATCCAATCCTCCTTATTTTCAGCAGCAATTACTTTCCGCTGAAGAGCACATGATTAGAAGTAAACATCAACATAAGTTTGATTTTGAAACGCTGGCAGAGGTATCAGATTATTATTTGACTGAGAAAGGAAAAGCATGTTTTGTGATTCCTTTGAAAAGCGAAACGCATTTAAGCTTTCAAATGTACCTGCATGCTTTTCAATTAAATAAAATCACAAAAATTAAACATAGACAAACTTCAGAATTCAGCTTGGCGCTTGTGGAATACCGGAGGTTGCTTGATCGCTTTGAGCAAAATGAAATTGTATTATACAATCATGATGGAAGTAAGACAGAAGAGTTTGTGGAATTGACCGGTGCATATTATATATGATGATCACAGATTGCTGAGCGATGTCAGCTCAGGTTTTAAACTCTCTGGTGATTTTTAGAAATCTCAAGAATAATAGAATGGCCATTAAGCTTAGACAAGCAATAAACCCTATCCAGATTCCAATAACTTGCATATTGAAGTCAACCCCGAGTATAAATCCTACCGGTATTCCGATAAACCAATAAGACAGCGTCGTATAAAGCGTTGGCAATTTAACATCCTGCAAACCTCTGAGTATTCCGATTCCAACTGCTTGCAATGAATCGCCGAGTTGAAATGCCGCAGCAAATAGAAATAAGATAGCAGCTTGTTGAATAACTACCGTATCCGAAGTGAAGAGCAACGGAATTTGATTTCTGAGCAGAATAAAGAAAATCGCACATAAGAAACCATACACTCCTGCAAATTTGAATACAGCAATCCCTGTACTTCTGGCGAGATGAATATTTTGCATGCCATACGCTTCACCCACTTTGATCGATCCCGCAGAAGACAAACCTATAGATACCATAAATGTCAATGCAGCAACTGATAAAGAGACTTGATGTGCTGCTTGTTGAATTGCACCAAACCATCCAACCATAATTCCAAGAACCACAAAAGCACCAACTTCGCTACCGTATTGCCACGCACTTGGAATTGCAAGGTTTGCAATTTTGCGGATGATGGTTTTGTTGATGGTGCGGATGTTGACAAAATAAATTTTATAACGGCTGTGATTCAATACATAAATTGCCATCACAAGCGCAATGGCAGTTCTTGTGATAAAAGTGGAAACACCAGCACCGGTCAACTCAAGCTTAGGAAATCCCCAATGTCCGTAAATCAATAAATAATTAAGCGCAGCATTTATGGGTATGGATGACAAGGCCAGGAGCAATGGAACTTTAGTATGATTTAATCCATCACAAAATTGTTTGATGCTTAGAAAAGCAATCATGGGAACAATTGACCAAAGCATCCAATTGAGATATGGTCTGCCTAAATTTGCTACTTCGATATCTTGTTTTAGATGATAAATAATTCCGCCGGATAAGAAGAGTATTAAAGCCAGGATCGTACTCACTGTTAAGTTCAATGCGAAAGCGTTGTTCAATAGATTGCCGCATTGTTCAGGTTTTCCGGCTCCTTTCAATTCTGCCACAAGGGGAGAAATTGCCATAGTGAATCCCATACTGATGACATACGGAATTCCAATCATGTTATTTACAAGAGCTGCTGCGGCCAATTGTTTATAACCTAACTGACCTACCATAGCGGAGTCAATAAGGTTCAACATCATCTGAGATATATTTCCCAGTATAATTGGAAAGGCTAGCTTTAGCAATTCAATTTGATGTTGTTTGGACAATGAATTTTAAATTTTGAGTTGTAATGTGGATTTTGTAACAGGATTGAAGAATTGGCAGAAGTACTAATAATTTACATTGATATTATTTCATCCCTCTGATTCCGCAGTTGTAATTTATTTTTGAGAGCAATTTCAAATTATAAAAAAAGGGTTTGCTAAATGTTCATGAGAGCAAACCCTGGTAATTAGGTAAGGTAATAATTCTTTAGACTCAGTTCTGTTTTGCGCTTGCTTCAATAATTTGTTTAGCAAGATTTAAAATCGTTTCGTCTTCGATATGCACAATGCCTCCGTTAGGCCCAGGTTGGATATGATTGCCACTGTTTTCCAAATGATGAGCGCCAAAATAATTTCTGACTGTCTGTTCGTCCAGATTTAATTGATCAGCAATTTTTTTAATGCTACCAGCAGGTAAATTGTGTTTGATTTCTCTGAGCTCATTAAAGGTAATATTCATAAGCGCGGTTTAAAAGTGAATAAAAGAAATGACCCTTGAAATTATTGCAAGATTCGGAATCCAGCAAATATTTATAATTTTTTTTTCGATTATAAGGTAAAATAACCAAGATACCTCATAGAACACCGGAAACGTCAAAGTGGTTTAAGCCGAAAGCATCAGCAACACCTTTATAAACAACCTTACCATGGACGACATTTAATCCTTCAGTCAAAGGCTTGCTCTCCCTGCATGCTTGTTGCCATCCTTTATCAGCGAGTTGAATGGCGAAAGGAAGGGTTGCATTGGTCAATGCCAGTGTTGATGTAAATGGAACTGCACCAGGCATGTTGGCCACGCAATAATGGACGACGTCATCAATGATATAGATCGGGTCATCGTGTGTTGTGGGTTTACTGGTTTCCATACATCCGCCCTGATCGATGGCTACGTCGACAAGAACCGTTCCGGGTTGCATTGTTTTTAGCATGTCTTTGGTAATCAGACTTGGGGCTTTGGCACCGGGTATCAGGACGGCACCTATGATGAGATCATGCGACTTGATCAGATTTCTGATGGTAAGTTCATTTGAATAAGAAGTAATCACATTTGGAGGCAACACATCAGCAAGATATCTCAGTCTGGTCAAATTGACATCCAATAATGTAACCTGTGATCCTAAACCGGCAGCCATTTTTGCAGCCTGTGTCCCAACAACTCCACCGCCTA
>JBGAWX010000121.1:5237-9944 GCA_044227375.1 Saprospiraceae bacterium | reverse complement strand
ATTATTTGCAGCAGGTGCACTTGCTGCCAGTGGTAACATGAATATTTTATTATTAGGATTGACTTGCATCGTCGCGGCATTTTTAGGAAATCAGGTAAATTTTATTGTCGGAAAATTTTTTGGACCAAAAATATTTGAAACCGAACGAAAGTATTTGAAAAAAGACCACCTCAATAAAACACAGGAATTCTATGAAAAACATGGCGGCAAAGCCTTGATCATTGGCAGATACCTTCCATTCATAAGGACGTTCGTTCCTTTTGTTGCAGGTGTTGGTCAAATGAATTCATACCGATTTACATACTTCAATATCGTCGGAGCCCTTTTATGGATTGTTCCAATATTGGGAATAGGATACTTGTTCGGAAACATACAATACGTAAAAGATAATTTTTCTATGATTATTTTAGCGATTCTAATCATCAGCGTATTGCCAATGATTATTGGTGTGTTTTCAGCCTGGTCGCATTCCAGAAAATCAATATAAGATGTATTCTTTTATCAAAAAAAATAGCAGAAACTGGTTGATCGTTGCCGCACTCATGGCATTGATCAGTTGCCTGGTATTTTTTGGTGTTGTTTCGCTTACCGATCCCGTTTCGGGTGCCTTTCGTTGGATTGGTTTGATCTCTCTCCTTTTATTCGGTATTCAAAAAAGAAGTCTTACGGCATGGATTTTTATAAGCATGCTCGTTGGTGCTGAAATTGGTTATGACTTTCCTGTGATCGGCGCTGAATTGAATATTTTCAGTAAGATTTTTATCAAACTGATCAAATGCATTATTGCTCCGCTCTTGTTCGGTACCTTGATCATTGGAATCGCAGGTCATTCCAATACAAAGCAAGTCGGCCGGCTTGGATTTAAATCCTTGATTTATTTCGAAGTCGTAACCACATTGGCATTAATCATTGGACTTGTTGCAATCAATATCAGTAAAGCAGGAATCGGAATCAATCCAATGAATGTTCATGAAAAAGTTCCAGAGGTTGCTAAAGCGCAAACCTGGAAAGACATTGTCCTGCATGTTTTTCCTGAAAATTTTATCAAGTCCATTGCAGAAGGCCAGGTATTGCAAATCGTTGTGTTTTGTGTGTTGTTTGCAATAGCCTTAATGATGATCAGCCATGAAAAGAGAAAACCCATGTTGGTCTTTGCAGAATCTCTATCTGCAGTGATGTTCAAGTTTACAGACCTCATCATGTACCTCGCCCCTTTGGCAGTAGCCGGTGCAATTGCTTCAACCATTTCCAATTTAGGAATTGACATCTTAAAAAATCTTCTCTTGTTGTTGGCAACTCTTTATATTGCTTTAATTGTTTTTGTATTTGCTGTCTTGTTGCCCATTGCATTATATTTCAAAATACCCATCAAGCGATTTCTATCTCATGCTGCACAGCCCGTGACCATTGCATTTGGTACCGCCAGCTCAGAAGCAGCATTACCTGTTGCGATGGAGAATATGGAAAAATTCGGAGTATCGAGAGAAGTAGTTGCTTTTGTATTGCCCACCGGATTGAGTTTTAATTTGGATGGAACAACATTGTATCTTTCTCTTGCAACAATTTTTGTTGCACAAGCTGCCGGTATTGAATTGAGTATCTCTCAACAAATCATCATGATGCTGACATTGATGCTGACCAGTAAAGGAGTCGCAGGTGTTGCACGTGCATCATTGGTAATTCTAGCAGGAATGGCTTCCTCCTTTGGCTTGCCGGATTGGCCAATAGCGGCAATACTTGGTATCGATGCCTTAATGGATATGGCAAGAACGGCAGTAAATACCCTTGGTAATTGTTTAGCAACAGCAGTTGTTGGCAGGTGGGAAAAGGAAGTGACGATACCAAAGGATGGTGATCATTGGATGGAAGTGAAACACTGAAGGAAGTTATGAGTTATGAGTTATGAGTTATGAGTTTACCAAAAAAATTAATTTTTAATTTTTCCAAAAATTCTTTGCTTAAACCACTCAATATCTTCCCGTTTATTTTCAGGACGATCTTGTTGTTTAACCATGGTCAGGATTCCATTGCTGTCTACTAAATTGAATTTGAAAATATAATCTTCCTTCTTATTCATTTTTCCACTCATTGATCCGAATCTCAAATCATTGTATTGAAATGTCTTATAATCTTCAGGAATAATGCTATAATATCCACTGCTAAACCAGGTAAGCAATTTTACAGCTTTTTGATCTTTGTAAGGAATTATGGATTGATGATTTCCGGGAATGAAATTCAAATCTGTAAATGAATGTTGTTGGTCCAAAACAGAATAATACCCATAGACATACCCGGAATCCTGTTTCGCGATACCATACCATAACAAATTATTTAATATTGTGGGTACGGTCATAAATTCCGAGTAATTGAATTGTTTTGATTTCAAACTTTCTTCAAATAATTCATTGATTTGCTTTTTATTAATACCCGTAAGAATCAGATACGAGGTACTGATGCCAATTCCAATCCAAATGTAAAGTCTTCTTCTGTTATACTTCCTTTGTTCAATAGCTGCCAACAGCACAAAGATTGCAAAAGGAATGGTATACAACGGATCTGCAATCGCAATGCTTGATACAGCAATTCTCAGATCACTGAACGGCCAGAATAACTCGGTGCCATAAGTAGTCAGACAATCCAAAAATGTATGAACCGGAACCGTCCATAAAAAAAGCAAAGTCCATTCTTTTACACTCGCATTCGTGACGTCTCGTTCCTGTTTAAAAATCTGTTGATAGCGGACAGTGAAAAAATAAATTCCAACAATTAAAAGGATGCCAATCAACAACCATGGAATTCCTTCAAACAATAAACCGCAGATCAAACTTAGAATCAAGCCAGACAATGAATATAATAAAATTCCTGTTGAATATCCCGTGACCTTCCACCCTTTCCTGTTATGCCAATTGCCATCATACAATCTTTTGATCAATGGCCCTAGAATAAATGGAATGATAATAACAAATATCAGTGAATGCATCGGTCCCCGATGAAACGTCATTGCATTCAATGGATTTAAAAAGAAATTGGATAACACATCAAAATCTGGAAGGGACCCGCCAATGCTTCCCCATATCATGGCTCTGTTGCCCAATTTTTTGCCAAGTACTACTTCACCGATCGCAGCTCCTAAGACAACATGAGTAATTGAATCCATAGAATTAATTGTTGAAAGTTGAAATGTTGAATTGTTATTTAATTGATTAACTGTTCTGCTTTTCTTAGATTTTACTGGCCTTGATTAAATAAAGATGAGGCAATTTGTTTTCGTCCGAACCATACCGGTATCTGTTATTCCCAATCATTCTCATATTTGGGAAACAAGAGTACGGTGAAAAATCAAATTCTTTGAACACCTTTATTTGCAGTCCATGCTTTAATAGATTGGATATAATTTCATCAAGAGCATGCGACCAGAAATGCGAAATCATGGATTTGGTGTAATTTCTATCCGCATAAGTTCCGCTTTCATCTTCAGAATAAGGCGTTCCTGTATTAAAATAAGAATATGCCAATTGATGTGTATTAAAATCAAACATGTACAAAGCCGGATGAAAATCACAAAAATACAATTCCCCATTCGTATTTAATGAATTCGAAATCACATGTGCCCATAAATCCAGATCCGGCAACCAACCTATAGTACCATAAGATGTAAATACGAGATCAAACTGACCCAGCTTAAGTTTCAAGACATCATAAACATTAGATTCATAAAAGTCTGCATTTTGACCTAATCGTTCATTTAATCGCTTCGCTTCAACAATGGCATTTTTGGAAAAATCTATTCCGACACAATGGGCACCCAATCTACTTAACGACAAGGTATCCATACCAAAGTGGCATTGCAGATGCAATACTCTTTTTCCGAAAACATTTCCTAAATATTCATGTTCTATTTCGGTAAGGGATGAAGCTCCTTTTAGAAACCCATCCAGGTCATAAAAATCAGATTTAACATGTATGGGAACCCGATCGTCCCAACATTGCTTGTTTTGATTAAAGTATTCCGTTTCTGAAAGCTTCATACTGCGCAATTAATGAACTCTATTAAATTTGCATAAAAATAAAAATCATGGCCGAACAAAATACAGAGAATCAAAATCAATTGAATATTGAATTGAGTGAAGAGATTGCTGAAGGGATATATTCCAATCTAGCCATCATTTCTCATTCTCATTCTGAATTTGTAGTGGACTTTATCAGGCTTATGCCCAATGTTCCAAAAGCAAAAGTTAAATCCAGAATTGTTTTAACTCCTCAACATGCTAAACGACTTTTAAAAGCACTATCCGATAATCTCATCAAGTATGAGAATCAATATGGAATCATTCAGGATCCGGAGCCGCAAATGATTCCTCCGATGTCTTTCAACACCCCTACTGCACAGGCTTGAGGAAAGGCTAAAGGCTGAAGCTAAAGGCGTAAGGCTAAAGGCTTAAAGAAAAAATGATGAGTTAAACAATTCTTTCATTCTTTCATTCTTTCATTCTTTATACTCAGCATGTCAAATCAGAATAAATAATTCTGTGATGGACTTCCTCCAGGCAAACCAAGATGTTTGTACGCTTTATTTGTAGCAATTCGTCCACGCGGTGTCCTCTGTATAAATCCTTCCATGATTAAAAAGGGTTCATGAACTTCTTCGATAGTACCCGATTCTTCACCAACAGCAGTAGCAATTGTAGTCAGTCCAACCGGGCCTCC
>JBGAWX010000121.1:0-5227 GCA_044227375.1 Saprospiraceae bacterium | reverse complement strand
TTCATCGAGTCCAAGACTATCTACATTTAATGCATTTAAACCGTATGATGCAATTTCAAGAGTAATTTCACCATTGCCTTTTATTTGGGCAAAATCCCGTAATCGTCTCAATAAAGCATTAGCAATTCTTGGAGTTCCACGACTTCTTCTGGCAATTTCCTTAACTCCATCCATGCTGGTTTTTACGCCTAATAATGAAGATGATCTTAAAATGATTTTTTCAAGGGTCTCCTGATCGTAATAATCCAAATGACACGTAATGCTAAAGCGGGATCTCAAAGGAGAAGACAGTAATCCCACTCGGGTGGTTGCCCCGATTAAAGTAAATGGATTTACCGTAAGTTGTACAGAGCGTGCATTCGGACCGGTATCGATCATGATATCAATCCTATAGTCTTCCATGGCTGAATACAGGTATTCCTCAACGACAGTGTTCAATCTGTGGATCTCATCAATAAAAAGAACATCCCCTTCCTGTAAATTGGTCAACAGACCCGCCAGATCACCGGGTTTTTCCAGAACCGGACCAGAACTCAATTTCAGATCCGTTCCTAATTCATTTGCAATGATGTGGGACAGCGTGGTCTTTCCCAATCCAGGAGGTCCATGAAACAAAATGTGATCCAATGCTTCTTTCCTCAGTTTGGCTGCAGCGATGAATACCTGAAGGTTTTCCACGACATGCTTTTGTCCGGAAAAATCCTTAAGTTCTTTGGGCCTCAATGTTTTATCAAAAAGCTTTTCTTCAGGCTCAATTCCCTTTTGACCACCATCAAGAATCGGGTTCCGCATACAAATTGATAAGATATTATGCCCCAAAAGTACATCATTAGTGACTCAAACTTTTATCGAAATCGGTTCCATTAGGGCGATTTAGGAATAAAGTCTAATGAATTCCTAATTCCCTTTAGTAAAGGCTTTACAAGGCTTCATATCTTTAAATTTGCAACTTCATTTTATTAAATTTCAAACCATATGTCAGCACAAAAGATAAATTGTACCGAAGGCAAATTAACCGTACCAGATCATGTAATCATTCCTTTTATTGAAGGAGATGGTACGGGTCCTGACATTTGGTCCGCTTCAGTAAGAGTCATTGATTCCGCTGTTGAGAAAGCTTATAAAGGAAAAAGAAAAATTGAATGGAAAGAGGTGCTGGCTGGTGAAAAAGCATTCAAACAAACACAAAATTGGCTGCCTGAAGAAACATTAGACGTGATTAAAGAATGTCTGGTTGCTATAAAAGGACCACTGACTACACCAGTTGGAGGGGGAATCAGATCGTTGAATGTCGCCTTGCGTCAACAACTGGACTTATATGCTTGTGTGCGTCCTGTAAGATGGTTTGAAGGAGTTCCTTCTCCAGTAAAAGAACCTGGCAAAGTAGACATGACCATTTACAGGGAAAATACAGAAGACATTTATGCAGGAATCGAATTTCAAGAGGGTACCGCTGATGCAAACAAATTCAAAGAAATTTTGCAAAGAGAGTTTCCAGAACGCTTCAAAAAAGTCAGATTCCCTTCTACTACCGGATTTGGAATCAAACCGGTTTCAAAAGAAGGAACTGAAAGGCTGGTTAGAGCTGCTATACAATACGCGATAAACAACAACAAAAAATCACTCACCCTGGTGCATAAAGGAAATATCATGAAGTTTACCGAAGGCAGCTTTATGGAATGGGGATACGCACTGGCTAAGAATGAATTTAATGCTGAATTATTAGATGGAGGTCCATGGATGAAGTTGCCAAATGGAATCATCATTAAAGATGTTATTGCCGATGCTTTCCTGCAACAGATTCTTCTCAGACCGGAAGAATATGATGTGATTGCGACACTTAATTTAAATGGAGATTATATTTCCGATGCACTAGCTGCACAGGTTGGAGGCATTGGCATTGCACCAGGTGCAAATATTAATTACCAATCCGGACATGCCATTTTCGAAGCTACTCATGGTACTGCTCCCAAATATGCAGGCCTGGACAAAGTCAATCCAAGTTCGGTAATCTTATCCGGTGTAATGATGCTTGAGTATATGAATTGGAATGAAGCTGCAAGTCTTATTACATCAGGTATTGAAAAATCGATAAGCAACAAAAGGGTAACCTATGATTTTCATCGCTTGATGTCCGGTGCGACTTTGTTGAAATGCAGTGAGTTTGGAGATGAGATCATCAGGAATATGAATTGAAGTTCCTGAAATAATAATTGAGAATAGTAACAGGAAATTAAAATTTATTCACTGATACATTGGCGAAGTCAGCCCATTGATTTAATATATTGAATCACCGGAATTGCAACAGTTCACTTTGTAAAATTTAATTTTAAGGTTTGTGGCTTAAGTCCTCTCAATAAATACATCAATGGAGTATATGAACTAAATGGTACACATTGAAATCTTGAGAGTATTGGCAACTGATTTCTAATGGCAATTATAAATTTTATTTGTTCGATTAAACCTATAAATAAAAAAGCCCCGAAGCATTCTTCTCCGGGGCTTTTTGTTCGTTGGAAAGAAATTAACCTTTAGGTGTTAAAATGTTTCCGTCATTCTTTGGAAGGGTTTGTTCTTCATCAGCAGAAATATTTCCTTTGATGGTGATTCTTGTTTCCTCTTCATTTTCATTGGTAGAAACGCTTACCGTTTTATTGATAGGTCCTACTCTTTGAGTGTCATATCTGATTTCGATTACCCCTTTTTCTCCTGGCATAATCGGTTCTTTTGGCCATGTAGGCACTGTACATCCACAGCTTCCGCGAGCACTTTTAATTACCAGTGGCTCGGTTCCCTTGTTGAAAAATATGGCTTTACGAACAGGGTCAGATCCCTTTTTAATTTCGCCATAATCCACAATAGTTGATTCCCACTCGAGGTGTGGTCCGCTAGTTGCTGATTTTGTCTGGGTGGGAGTAGTTGCTGGTACTTCGGTTTGCGCAGAAATATATCCCGCACAGAAAACCATTACAATTAGAGTTAAAAAGTTTTTCATGTACTTTATTTTTTTAATGATAACAAATGTAACGATTGCATACGCTAAACAAGGCACAAAAATATGAAAATTCTATGTTAACTCCGTGTTAAATATAAATTATCATAATTTATCATATATTCAATATGCGATGGATCAACACATAAGATTGAAAATAAACTATTTTTGTGGACCAAAAAAAACATATGCAGTTATTGGAGCCAATACAATCTCTACTGAATTCTATTGAAGGAGAGTATGCTCAATACAAACAGGAGGTTATAAAGGATTTCTGGATTTGCTTGATCAGCCGGGAATGTTCGCTTATTGGAAGAAAAGAAGTGCTCACCGGAAAAGCCAAATTCGGAATTCTTGGGGATGGCAAAGAAGTTCCTCAGGTGGCCATGGCCAGATCATTTAAAAAAGGTGATTTCAGAACAGGTTATTACAGAGATCAGACCTTTATGATGGCACTGGGTCTTTGTTCTGTGAAAGATTATTTTGCTCAGTTGTATGCTGATCCTTATAATGATCCATTCAGTAAAGGGAGGCAAATGAATGCTCATTTTGCGACACCTTTAATTTCTGATGAAGGAAATTGGCTTGATCAAACGAATAGGTATAATGTCTCATCCGATGTTTCAAGTACAGCGGGACAAATGGCCAGAGCTTTGGGCTTGGCTGTGGCCTCCAGGTATTATAAAGAAAATGGACCGTCGAGCCAATCCTCTTTATTTTCAAATAAAGGCCGTGAAGTCAGCTTTTGTACTATCGGTGATGCTTCAACTTCGGAAGGTGCGTTTTGGGAAACATTGAATGCGGCAGGAGTCATGCAGGTTCCATTAGCAGTGTCTGTTTGGGATGACGGTTATGGAATCTCCGTACCAATAGAATTGCAAACGATTAAAAAAAGCATATCTATGGCCTTGTCCGGTTTTGAAGCAGACGCTAATCAAAAGGGCATAAAAATATATAAAGCAAAAGCCTGGGATTATCCTTCTCTGGTCACAACATACAAAGAAGGTATTGACCTGGTAAGGGAACATCATATTCCTGCACTTTTTCATATCGAAGAAGTAACCCAGCCACAGGGGCATTCCACATCCGGTTCTCATGAACGATACAAATCAAAAACGAGAATGGATTGGGAATTGAAATTCGATTGTATAAAAGTGATGGCAGAATGGATGATATCCAAAAATATTATTGATGCGGACAAACTTCATCAATTAGAAGAAATGTCCAAACAGTTTGTCAAAGATGAAAAACAAATTGCCTGGAATAATAGTTTGAAGCCAATTCTTCAAAAAAGAAATGAACTCATTGACATCCTGGATAAGGATATCTGTTCAGATGAAATTATTTTTTTAAATTCTATAAAAGAGCCCGGATACGGTGAGCTCGTAGAAACCGTACGAACATGGATATTAGATCCTTCAAAAAATTATAACAAAACTCCTTTAAAGCTTTGGCTCGATCGCCAATATCAGGAAGCAGATCAATTATATCACACTCATCTCTATTCTGAAACATCTTCAGCTGCAGTTCATGTAAACGAAATACCAGCAATTTATTCCGAGGCTTCAAAAGAAGTAAATGGCTATCAGGTGCTCAATGCGTTTTTTGATCACTGTCTAGAAAATGATAAACGATTCTTCGCCTTTGGTGAAGATGTTGGAAAAATCGGTGATGTGAATCAGGGATTTGCAGGCCTCCAGGAAAAATATGGAGTTGGCCGTGTATTTGATACAGGAATTCGTGAATGGACCATTATCGGACAAGCTATTGGTTGTGCCATGAGAGGGCTTCGGCCCATCGCTGAGATTCAGTATCTGGATTATATCGTGTATGCCTTATCACCCTTAATGGATGATTTAGCAACATTGCGATATCGATCTGCGGGCTTGCAAGCATCACCTGCGATTATCAGGACAAGAGGACATCGATTAGAAGGCATTTGGCATACTGGTTCCCCAATGGGAATGCTGTTGAATTCATTAAGGGGGATTTACATTTGTGTTCCGAGAAACATGACTCAAGCAGCTGGGATGTATAATGCTTTATTGAAAGGTGATGATCCGGGACTTGTAATTGAATGCCTCAATGGTTATCGATTGAAAGAACTGTTGCCCGATAATGTTTCCGAATTTACCGTTGCTTTAGGCAAAGTAGAAACATTAATCGAGGGTAACGACATCACTTTAGTGAGTTACGGATCTTGTATTCGCATTGCTCAAAAAGCAATCGATCAAT
>JBGAWX010000120.1:0-9956 GCA_044227375.1 Saprospiraceae bacterium | reverse complement strand
AAAGATGAACTCATCATTTTATCAGCGCATTATGACCACATCGGCAAGCATGGCAATGAAGTATTTAACGGAGCCGATGATAATGCATCCGGAACTTCTGCAGTTGTTGAAATTGCGCATACCTTGAAACAGATGAAGGACGCCGGACATGGACCGCGCAGATCAGTTTTGTGTATGCTGGCAACCGGTGAAGAAAAAGGTCTGCTCGGTTCTATGTATTATGTAAATCATCCGGTATTTCCATTGGAAAACACCATTGCAAATATCAATGTGGACATGATTGGAAGAACAGATGATAAATATAAATCGGACATGAATTATATTTATGTCATAGGTTCTGACAGGATCAGTATGGATCTACATCAAATCAATTTGGATGTGAATCAAAAATATTCTCAATTGAAACTTGACCATACCTTTAACAGCGAAGCGGATCCCAACCGGTTTTACTATCGATCCGATCATTACAATTTTGCAGAAAAAGGAATTCCTGCAATTTTCTTTTTCAGTGGTGTTCATGAAGACTACCACCGGGTTACTGATGATGCCAGTAAAATCCTTTTTAATAAAGCTGAAAAAATTGCCAGACATATTTTTCTGCTCACCTGGGAATTGGCCAATCGCGAACAAAAAATAAGTCACAATCCCTAAGCAGTCCTTTTACAAAATATTGTTTTGACTGAAGTATTAACTTCAGTAGTCCACAAAACATAATTCTTCCATTCACAATAATTTTATTAAAAAACCAATGCCATAAGCGCAATTGGCAGAATCCAATTATATTTAGGCTTAGAAAAACCATCACTTACTAAAAAAGCAAACATGAATCAACAAAAAGCACATCCAAAAGGGCTTTATCTATTATTCTTTACTGAAATGTGGGAACGCTTTAGCTACTATGGAATGCGTGCCATTTTAGTCTTATTCCTCACCAAGCAATTACTCTTTGACAAGGCATTTGCTTCCGATCAATTGTACGGAAGTTTTACAGGACTTGTGTATCTCACACCTTTACTCGGTGGTTATATCGCTGATCGCTATTGGGGAAACCGCAAATCGATTATTGTTGGTGGATTGCTTATGGCTTTAGGTCAGTTCATGCTGTTCTTTTCAGGACATTTTACAAACAATTTCATGATGTATGCCGGTCTTGGCGTACTTGTTTTCGGTAATGGATTTTTCAAACCGAATATTTCTACAATGGTTGGTTCCCTTTATCCTGAAAATGATCACAGGATAGACAGTGCATATACTGTCTTTTATATGGGAATCAATGTCGGTGCATTTATCGCTCCATTGGTTTGCGGGTATCTCGGTGAAAACATCGCGTTCAAATGGGGATTCATGGCTGCAGGTCTTGGCATGTTGCTGAGTACACTTTCTTTCCAATTGCTAAAAAACAAATACCTCATTTCACCGACCGGTGAACAAATTGGTGTGCTGCCAAATAAAGCCAAGTTGAAACAAGGAGAATCAACAGTCGTCGCAAAATTTGACAATGCACAAATGGCGCTGATCACCCTGGGCAGTGTTTTGATGATTGCCTTTTTTTATTATGTTGCACATTTCGATCTTGTTGGTTCGATAATCTTTGGTTGCGCCATCAGTATTCCGGCAACTATCATTACAGACAAATCACTTAATTCAATCGAGAAAGACAGAATCTGGGTCATTTTTATTTCAGCGTTTTTTGTCATTTTCTTTTGGTCTGCATTTGAACAAGCCGGAGCGTCGCTCACTTACTTTGCAGATGAACAAACGGACAGAAATCTATTTGGATTTGAAATTCCTGCAAGTGCATTTCAAAGTTTCAATGCTGCATTTGTAGTAATCTTTGCTCCAATCTTTTCGTGGCTATGGTTGAAAATGCACGACAGGGGAATGGAACCTCCTTCATTAAAAAAGCAAGCCATTGGATTGCTCCTTCTTGCTCTTGGTTATCTATGGATTTCTTTCGGAGTGAATGGAGTACATGAAGGAATCAAAGTAAGTATGATCTGGTTGATCGTTTTATATTTATTACATACTTTCGGTGAATTGTGTTTATCTCCCATCGGCTTGTCCATGGTCAACAAATTAGCTCCTGCACGCTTTGCATCCTTATTGATGGGCGTTTGGTTTCTTGCAAATGCCACTGCGAATAAATTCGCCGGTATGCTCAGTGCATTATATCCTGAAGCCGGCAAACCTCCGAAACATTTTCTCGGTTTTGAGATCACAGACATGTATTCATTTTTCATGCTGTTTGTTGTACTTGCAGGTATTGCATCTGCTGTCTTGTTTTTATTAAACAAACCATTCAAAAAATTAATGCACGGTATTAAATAAGTTATTTGCAATTTTTCATTCAAACAATTCAATTTTAATTTATGGAATCAACTCCACAAAAGGAATTTAAACCGTATATATCCGCGGACATCCTAAATGTTGCAGAGTTTTCTGTCAAAGCAATCATTCTGGGAATTTTCTTTGGTATCTTATTTGGTGCAGCCACTGTGTATCTCGCACTGAAAGCAGGATTGACCGTATCCGCATCAATCCCCATTGCCGTGCTGGCAATTTCATTGGGAAGAAAATTCTTCAAAACTACCATTTTAGAAAACAACATCATCCAGACAACAGGCTCCGCCGGTGAATCCATTGCAGCTGGAGTGGTTTTTACACTTCCCGGATTTTTGTTTTTATCCGCAGAAAGTGATAGTGTAAGTTCATTTAACTACTGGACCATTTTTACACTCGCTGTATTGGGTGGCATTCTGGGTACATTGATGATGATTCCTTTGAGAAGATCATTAATTGTTAAAGAACATGGAACACTTCCGTATCCGGAAGGTACTGCATGTGCAAGCGTACTCATCGCCGGAGAAAAAGGTGGAGACTTTGCTAAAACAGCATTCATGGGATTGGGTTTTTCTATACTGTACGCGATGTTGCAAAGAATCCTGCATTTGATTTCGGAGGTCCCAACTTATGTAACAAGTCTTACCAATAAATTCTGGCCGGCAGGAAGAATTCATGGTGAAATCACACCTGAATATCTTGGAGTCGGTTATATCATAGGTCCCAAGATTTCCGGCGTGTTGGTAGCAGGTGGTGTACTCAGTTCATTTGTATTGATTCCATTATTGGCTACGTTGGTGCCTGGAGATATCATTTATCAACAAGTTTTAAAACTGGGTTATAATCCAACCCGTTTTGGTTGGGATGAAACAACACATACTTTTGCTAATTCAGCAGAAGCGATTTATCGTGCATATGTCAGACAGATTGGTGCAGGTGCAGTAGCAGCAGGTGGTTTTATCACGCTGCTTAAAACGATTCCAACCATCATCAGTTCTTTCAAAGAATCTATAGGAGGTGTTAAATCTGCAACCGAACAAAGTGTGATTCGTACAGAACGCGATCTCAACATTAAAGTGGTATTGTTCGGTAGTATTGGTTTGATCTTGCTGGTGGCTTTATTGCCTATCATTCCAGGGCAGGGTATTGTTTCTAAGTTACTGGTGGGACTTCTCGTCGTTATCTTTGGTGCTTTCTTTGTGACTGTTTCTTCAAGAATAGTCGGCATCATTGGATCCTCCAACAATCCCATTTCTGGAATGACCATTGCCACCATTATGGCAACCTGTTTAGTGTTTATTGGTGTGGGATGGACAGGTAAATTATTTGAACCAATGGCGTTAGTAGTTGGAGGAATGATTTGTATTGCTGCTGCAAATGCTGGTGCCACATCACAGGATTTGAAAACAGGATACATTGTCGGAGCTACTCCAAAATATCAGCAGCTCGCACTTTTTATAGGCGCAGTGTTTTCTTCCATCGTGATCGGCTGGACCGTAAAATTATTGGACACTCCAGATTCAACAATGATATCACAGGGCATACAACATGCCATTGGAGAAAAATACAATGCTCCGCAAGCGACCTTGATGGCTACATTGATAAAAGGAATTTTATCATTTAACCTGGATTGGCAGTTTGTCATTGCAGGAGTTTTCCTGGCCGTAGTTATGGAACTCTGTGGTATCAAAGCACTTTCATTTGCAGTTGGTGCCTATTTGCCATTATCCACTACACTTCCGATTTTCATCGGTGGAGCAGTCAAAGGTGTCGCTGACTGGACTAACAAACGCAAAAACAAAACCACCGAAGACGATGACTTAGGAAAAGGTTCTCTATTTGCTACAGGCCTCGTGGCAGGAGGTGCACTTGCAGGCGTTATTGTTGCACTATTGAATGTCAATGAAGGCATCGCCAATAGCTTAAGTAAAATTTCATTGGAGCACGGAATCACCAATGCATTCGGCGATGGTTTCTATCAGATACTCGGTGTCCTGTTTTTTGCATTGCTGGCATTCATCTTATATAGAATTGCAACGAAAGAAGAATAACAAGTTTGTCCATTTTTACTTGGAACACATTTTTAAAAAATAAAAGCCTGTGAATGAATTTTACGGGCTTTTATTTTTACCTAATATCATTTGCATTTAAGCCAAGAACATGATCAGACAATAATTGGAAGCCAATGCTCCACTTCCTTGTCCTGGCAGTTTATTCAGATTCTTGAGATCATTCAGTCGAGTTTAGGTTCTTTGTCGTTTCCGGTATCCTGGATTATTAATTTCCAACCTAATGATTGAACCAGTTGATTTAAGGTATTCATCATTTCGTTCCTTTTTGTTGATGCTCTATTCAATAAGTCACTTTGCAATGCTTTTTCTCTGATAATTTCTTTTGCCCTATCCTCCAATGAAGTCAATTCTGAAGAGGAAAATGAATTGAAAGTACCTTGTTGTAAATCGTAATAGTCCAGTTTATGATCGAGATACAAGATGCGTGGATTTTTATCAAACAGCAATGTGATGCTCTTTTGAAATTCATCAATTGAAATGCTGGATGAATCCATATCCAAGCCAGCTGTAACTTTTGCTTGAATCCGTATGATTGCTGATTTTCTGAATGGACTGATGTCAATCCAATGGTACTCTTTGTGAGTGTAGAGTTCATTAAATTGGGCCTCAACAAATACCATTTTAAAAACATCTTTCATTCTTTCGAGCAATACAGAAGAATCGGTAACAACATGACTGGCAGATTGAAACTGTTTCTTGCCAAGGTAAAGGCCGAATGCAAATGCAAGACAAACCAAAACCAGGAAAATCCATTTCATACTTTCATTTCACTTTTGCTGTAAATGGAAATTTCAAATTGGAATATGAAGTTAAAATACACTTTACAGAACCCACAATAAGAGGCGATTCGAGCTGGATGGGTAGATTATTAGAATCGCTGGTTATCCAGAAATTCATTTGCACCCCACTTTGGAATACATTTCCGGAAATCACATCAGCAACTGCATGAAATACTTTGAACGTGCCGCTGTCCTTAATTTTGAATTGTTCCTCGTCTTCTTTATACCGGAGGCTTAATTCATACTTAGCATCATCGAGAATAATATTAAATCCTGCCAGTCCCTGTTTTTTGAATTTATCTACATTCATATTTCTTAAAAAGTACATGCTGGATATCATGTCGTAATAATCTTTTTCAAGATGCAGTTCCGTTGACTTCAATTCATTAATGCTCCTTCCGGTATAGCTGGTTGCTTTTCGGTTTGTATAATCAAAAACTATTTTCTCATAATGCCTGTAATCTCCCTGTTGAACATCCCGGATATACAATCTGGGCAATCCGGTTTTTTTGTCAATATAAGAATGATACTTATCCCTAACTTTATAGAACCATTCATATGAAGAAAATGTCTTGCCGGTTACTTCGATATGATAAAAATCCTGTTCGTCTTTAACTTCAAGAATGATTTCACCAGCAGGCAACCATACAAAATTCCAATTGTAATACACTTTGTAAACCAGTTTTTCGCCGGATGTAAAAGCAAAATCAGAATCAGCTCTTTGAAAGGTAAAAGATGCCAATGCCAGGGCTGTAAGAAATATAATAGGTTTTGCGTATTTCATCACTCAAATAATATAGAAACATCCAACAGTCAATAAACACTGAACATTGCCGGAATTAAATGATTTAACATTACTATAAGCTTATCAAATCGTCCACAAAGCACTTCTAAATCAGGTCTTTAAAATATTAGTATAAAATAGCATTTGTTTTCATCTAATTTTGTGATTCCTTTCTCACTAAAATGATTAAATCGAAACGCATATTAGGCATAGATCCTGGTACCAACATTTTAGGATATGGCATAATTGAACTCAAAGATACTAAACCTATAGTATTGGAATTGAATGTCTTGCACTTAAAATCATTCAGCGATCACCAAAGTAAATTGAAAGAAATATTTCTGAGTGTTCAGGAAATTATAGAAACCTATCAACCGGATTCTTTATCCATTGAAAGTCCGTTTTTTGGAAAAAACGCCCAAAGCATGCACAAACTTGGCCGGGCTCAGGGGGTTGCCATTGCCGCAGCTATGGTCATGGGTGTTGATATATTTGAATTCTCTCCAAAAAAAATAAAAAAATCAATAACCGGAAACGGCAATGCCACCAAAGAACAGGTAGCCAGTATGTTGAAAAATATACTCGATTATAAAATTGAATCCAAATATTATGATGCGACAGATGCACTTGCTGCTGCGCTATGCCTTTTGTATCAGACTCGCAATCCTTCCGGTAATAAGTCCGCGAGCAATTGGAAAAAATTTATTGCTCAAAATCCTCAACGTGTAATTTAATGGATGGAATTGAATTCCTTGGTTATTAGAGAAGCGAGATTTTTATATTCCTCTTCAGAAAAATTTAAACGGGCATTACTAAAATTCAAATCAGAAATTGAATTGATTGGAACCAGGTGGATGTGCGCATGAGGAACTTCTAATCCGATGACACTCATTCCAACTTTTGTGCAGGGCACTACTTGCTTAATTGCATGAGCCATATGTTTTGAAAAACGGATTAACTCTTCCAAAACTTCATCAGGCAAATCAAAAATATAATCCACCTCCATTTTAGGGATCACCAACGCGTGTCCTTTTGCAAGAGGTTTAATGTCCAAAAATGAATAACACCATTCATTTTCAGCCAATTTGTAGCATGGAATTTCTCCATTGATAATCCGTGTAAACAGACTGGCCATCACGCTGTGATTTCAAGAATTTCCAGGATCATTTCTCCACCCGGTGTGGAGATCACTGCCTTTTCGCCCACTTTCTTTCCCAGCAATCCACTTCCAATGGGAGATGTAACTGATATTTGATTTGATTTAATATCGGCTTCTGCTTCCGAAACGATTTTATAAGTAACTTCCCGGTTTACTTTGTGATTCCTGATGCGTACGTAGGTCAACATGACTACCTGGGATGTATCGATATCATTTTCATCAATGATCCTGACGTTCATCAATTTTTTTTCAAAATCATTGATCTTCATTTCGAGCATTCCTTGTGCATCTTTGGCGGCATGATATTCTGCATTCTCCGAAAGATCTCCTTTTTCTCTTGCTTCTGCAATTGCTCTTGCAACCTCCCGCCGTCCAACCGTCTTGAGGTGCTCTAGTTCGGCTTTTAATCGATCATAACCTTCCTGGGTCATGTAATTCTGGATACTCATATTCATTACATCTTAAGACATTAAAAAAAACAAAGAACGCTTCAGTCAAAAAACATGAAACGTTCTTATTAATTTTTGAATCGGTAAAGCTTATAACCGCATTATAGCTCTATTTGGTTCAGCTGAGACTAGAAATTAAGTCTGGCACCAAATTGATGGGTTCCTTGAAATGGACTGGATAATTTGTAACCGTAATCCACTGATAATTTTGATTCTGACTTTTTACTCAAAGGTACAGAGATGGAAACGCCTGCTGCAACTCCAGTGTGTGCCGTTTTATTAATTTCATCACCAGAAGATCCCAACTCATATTTGTATGATCCCCGTAATGCAAAATTTTCTGTGAATTTTAATTCAGCACCAATGCCGATCTCATCTCTACCAAATGAATTTGAAGTAAAATTCAACATCGGTGTTGCCGTAAAGGCATCTGATGCAATGATATCATAAGAGACTCCTATTAGGAGTTGTGAAGGCAATTCATAACTCGTTAAACGAACATCATAGGTGATGGCTGTATTTTCCGGACTATTCAATTGAGTTGATAATCCATCACCACCAAAACTCATTGGCCCGCCAATATTTCTCAGGGATATTCCAAATTTAAAATTATCCTGCTCACCCGTTACATATTGTATGCCGGCATCTATTCCAAATCCGAAAGCACTCAAATCCTGAATCGATTCAGAAATTCCTCTGAATAAAACTCCAACACAAATTTTATTTCCAAAGGTATGCGCATATCCAACGGCTATATTGCTGAAACTTGGAGAATACGTTGCTCCGGTACCTTCAGGTATGGCTGTCGTCGTAACCCGTATATCACCAAAGTCTAGATTCATCAATGAAATACCGAGTGTACCGCTTTTACCCATTTTTACTGCAAAGCCCAAAGCGTTAATGCCAATACCACTTGGGACCAGCCACCGGGTTTGCGCAAAACCCAATTCCCATTGATTTATTCTTGATATTCCTGCCACATTGACCATCATGGCTTCAACTCCACTAATGCACGAAGCATTTAAACTATTTAATGCTCCGCTTCGAACCCATGGATTCATCAACAATTCATAAGCGCCTGCTTCTCCCTGTCTATCCGGATTTCCTGCGAATCCTGCACTGCAAATTGCCAGAGTGATGAGAAATGTAGAAATTATTTTTTGCATAAAATTTAATTTAATGTTTCTTAAAAATGGACAGTTTCAAATTTGAAACTGTCCATTTGAATATTCTTTATTATAAGCCTGATGGATCAAATTTTCTGGCAACACCAAACCATTTGATAATTTTTTCTGCACTGGTATTATTCTCTTTGATATGAATAATATATGCACCACTGGAAACCGGAATGCCTTTGAAGTTGGTTAAATCCCACTCCAAATCAGGAGTGATTTGTTTATCCAAAGCTCCCGGATTTGAACCCGTTCTTTTTATAGGAGTTTCATCACGTTTATATTGCTTGATGAATTTACCATCCATAGAATAAATCGTAACTGTACAACTCGCGGGAAGATTTGATATCTTAACCACATTACTGAATTGTCCCGTCTCATAATTTGAGAAACCATAATATGGATTCGGAACAACATTCACATCTTCCAATGCATCTTCAAAATCTTTTTTGGCAATTGCTGCTACTGCTTGCTGCCCTATCACTTTAAATGTGTACAGATTATGTCCCTTATTTTCATTCGTACCTACAGCATATTTATATGGATTATCCACACGCAATCTTACAGTAAGATCATTAGGTATCAAACCTTCCTGCCCTGAACCCAATGGCGTTAATCTGGCCCCAGGTATTAATGCTGACATAGTACACCATGTAAAATTCTGGAATAATAAATTCTTATCTGAAATCCTGGTAGAATTTAATCGCGCTCTGAAAGATTTACAAGAATCATAAGGAGTCTTTGTAACATAAATATAATGATGGCTTCCTAGTAGAATGCGGAGATTAGAGGTAGAAACCGGACAAAGCGGATTGGTAAATACATAAGCGAACTCATCTGGTTCACCTGGTTTTATCGGCAATAACGCAGGATTATACATCATGTCATTTCCCGTCAAAACGGTATCCCCTGCACATTCTGTCAACAATCCATTATCATAGGAATAAAAAGAATTTTCTCCGAATAGTATATTTAATCGTTTACCAGATTCTACATCCACAGCATATCCAGGGAACCAACCATAACCTGTACTGTCTTCCTGTGTGTCAATATCAGCTTTTCCATCTCCATCATTATCATATTTAGTGACCGAAGGATTTGGTTTGATTGCGAAATTTTTGACCTTACTCACCGGAGATGTCAGTGTTCCTCCGACATTTGGATTCCACGTTTCAAGGATTAAGCAACGACTCCATTTTGA
>JBGAWX010000011.1:0-26283 GCA_044227375.1 Saprospiraceae bacterium | reverse complement strand
CAACTACATTGAATCGGTGTGGTACCTGTTGAAAGAAATTTATAAAAAAGGATTTTTATACAAAGGATTTACCATTCAACCATTTTCTCCTGCAGCAGGTACAGGATTGAGTTCACATGAGTTGAATCAACCGGGAGCATATCGCGAAGTGAAAGATGTTTCAGCAGTCGCTTTATTTAAATTACATTCAAACAGTTATAATTCGGTTCAGCAAAAATTATTCGGTGAGCAACAAATCCTGATTGCAGCTTGGACTACTACGCCATGGACACTTCCAAGCAATACAGCTTTGGCAGTGGGAGATCGCATTCTGTATTCATTGGTGGAATGTCACAACCCGTATACACACGAAGTCAATAAAATAATTTTTGCCAAGGACCTGGTCTATAAATGGTTCAAGCCAGAGAACGAAGTGTTCGATCATTTGCCTCCGGGATCTGAAGACAAGAAAATTCATTTCAAAATTTTGATTCATGACATTGCCGGGAAACAACTGGATGGAATTCGTTACGAACCCTTGTTTGATTATGCTAAACCTGAAGAAGGGGACTCACATAAGGTTTTAATCGGAGATTTTGTTTCTACTGAAGACGGAACCGGCATTGTGCATATCGCACCATCTTTTGGTGCTGATGATATGCGCATGGCAAAAAAATATGGAATCGGCGCATTGACCTTAGTAGATAAACAAGGTCGCTTCACCAAAGAAGTGTATGATTTTGCAGGAGAATATGTCAAGGAAGATTATCTCAGCGCTGAGGAAAAGGCCAAGGAAAAAATTCGACTTGGTCTGGATAAATATTTATCCGTTGATGAAAGAATTGTGATCAAACTGAAGAAGGAAGGCAAATTATTTAATTCTCAAAAGTATTCACATAATTATCCGCATTGCTGGCGCACAGATAAACCCATTCTTTATTATCCAATGGACAGCTGGTTTATCAAAGTAACTGCAATTAAAGATCGCTTGGTTGAATTAAACAATACCATTAAATGGAAGCCAGCATCGACCGGAACAGGAAGATTCGGCAATTGGCTTGAAAATGTGCAGGACTGGAATCTTTCACGATCCAGGTATTGGGGAATCCCGCTGCCAATCTGGAAATCTGAAGATGGTAGTGTTGAGAAATGTATTGGATCTGTAGCAGAATTGAAAACAGAAATTGAAAAAGCAAATAAAGTACTTGGAGTAGAACAAACCGTCCCCAAGGATCTTCATCGTCCGTTTATTGATGACATTGTTCTAGTGTCTGATGATGGAAAAAATAAATTGACAAGGGAATTGGATCTGATTGATGTGTGGTTTGATTCAGGCGCTATGCCTTATGCGCAAATTCATTATCCTTTTAATGCATCTTCATTGAATGGTTTGTTTCCTGCAGATTTTATTGCGGAAGGAGTAGATCAAACCCGTGGATGGTTTTATACATTACATGCCATTGCCGCTATGGTATTCGATAGTGTTGCATACAAAGTTGTGGTTTCAAATGGTTTGGTGCTCGACAAGAATGGAGAAAAAATGTCTAAACGCAAAGGTAATGTTGTCGATCCTTTTGAAACCATAAAGACATTTGGCGCTGATGCGACCCGATGGTATTTACTCAGCAATGCGGATCCATGGGAAAATTTAAAATTTGACCGTGAAGGGATCACAGAAGTCAGGAATAAATTTTTCGGTACCTTATATAATACTTATTCCTTTTTTGCGATTTATGCAAACATCGATAAATTCATTATCGATGAAAGCAATATCATTCCGGTAAAAGAACGGACAGAGTTAGATCGTTGGATCATTTCGCGATTGCAGAACGCCATCAAATCGTATCGTTTATACATGGACGATTACGAGCCAACACAAGCTGCAAGAGTTATCGAACAATTTGTGTCTGACGATTTATCCAATTGGTATGTGAGATTATCCAGACGCCGCTTCTGGAAATCAGAATCTACTCAGGACAAGCAAGCTGCTTTCGAAACTTTGTTTGAATGCCTTATGGTGAGTGCACAGTTGATGGCTTCGCTGGCTCCGTTTATGGCAGATTGGTTGTACAAGAACCTGACTGATGCATTAAGAGAAAAAGCAATTGCGAAGAATACCCCATTAAAATATGAATCCGTCCACTTGACTGATCTTTCTACAGCTGATGAAAAATTAATTGACCACGCACTGGAACGTAGAATGGATCTTGCACAAAGGGCTTCTTCCCTTGTGCTATCATTGCGCAAAGCGCAAAAGATACGGGTGCGGCAACCACTGCAACAAATACTCATTCCTGTTCTGGACGAAAGTATGAAGTCTGATTTGCAAAATGTAGAAGAGTTGATCAAATCAGAAGTCAATGTCAAAGAAATAAATTACATACATGGAGAAACCGGGCTGGTAAAAAAGAAGGCAAAACCCAATTTCAGAACACTTGGAAAAAAGTTGGGCAAGCATATGAAAGAAGCAACCGACCTCATCCTCAATTTCAGCAGCGATCAAATTCAATTATTGGAACAGGGAAGTGAAATCTCCTTGCAACTCGAAGGAGAAAAATTTACAATAATAAAAGAAGACGTCGAGATCGTTTCTGAGGATATTCCGGGATGGTTGGTAAGTCATGATGGAAGTATGACGGTAGCCCTGGATATTAAAATCACTGATGAGTTGTTGGCAGAAGGACATGCACGGGAATTAATCAATAGGATACAAAACATCAGAAAGGATAAAAACTTTAATGTCACCGATCGCATCAAAGTCAGACTTGAAAAAAATCCGGAAATTGAGAATGCACTTAAATCTTATCGCGAATTAATCAGTAATGAAGTGCTTGCCAATTCTTTAGAAATTGTGAATACTAATTTTACAGAAAAAATTGAATGGCTGGATGATCTGCAAATTGGAATTGAAGTATTTGTGGATTGATAAATTATTTAATAACATCTTGTCAATGCCTGAAATAGGTCTGTGAAAATTAATTTGTCATCAAAGACAGCCATTATCTCATAGTTCAGATCTCAGATCTCAGATCTCAGATCTCCTAGCTTTTTCACTGGATTTTATCTCCCCTAAGGATCATACCGCTTCCTCGTCCTAGATTTTAATAAAATTCTTCAACGTAACGTACTTCTTCTCACTGAGTTTTACGAAGTACATTCCAGAAAGAAATGGATTCAAACGCAATTCATAATGGTCAGTTCGACTTGATAAACTTAGTTTTTTTATTTCTCTGCCATCTCTGGAATAAATATCAATTTGTAGGGGAAATGACACTTCTTTTGGAAAGTCAAAATGTAATATTTCTTCAGCAGGATTCGGATACATTTTTATTTGATCCGCAACAGTTTCTTCATTCTTGATGACGACATCACAGGATTCCAGCTTTATATTTTTTATCAACACACTATCCGTATATGCTTCAGCAGGAGTCAAATCACTGGTGAAGGAAAGTGCATCACAGAGGTCGCCGTCTTCAAGAGCTTCGAATTCCAAAGAAAACAAAGCATTATTTGATGAATATGTTCTAGGATAAATATCATTCCAACTTATCGAAAGAAATCCACTTTTTAATAGATTCGTTCCAAGATTTTGTTTGTCTAATGCTATTGCAAAGGAATTAAAATTTTTATAGGAGAGTTTTTGACTATTAAATTTAAATGTTCCTTGAAACCCAACAATAGATTTAAAGACATTGCTATAGAAATCTATTTCTACTAATTCACCCTTTCTCAAAAGCTGGTTTACGAAGTTAAAAACAAGACTGTCATTCGTTTTTATTAACGGGACATAATTGGAAGGACTGGCGTAATCATTGACATCGCCCATTTTTATTATACGAAAATCCATTCTTATTTTTCGATTTTTATCAAATTCAAACTCTATATTTTCAACCGGTTTATTTAAAGGAATTGAATCCTTGGAAATTGCCAATATTTTCCATGGTAATGTATTCTGAAATTTAATATTATCAACGAGCACTAGATTCCTTATTTCCAAAATATCTAAGTAGCCGATCTCATTATCTCTATTGACGTCAGCAGATAATAATTGAAATTCATTACTAAATTTTTCCAGCTTGTGTAAATGTTTTTCTAAATAGATTATATCCAAGGTTGAAACATTATTTAAGATATCGTCTTCTTTAATAGCATTCAGAGAGTATGGACCTGGTTTATAATTAAAATAAAACTGATATGAACTTTTCGGAACCTGGCTTCTTAAAACTACTCCATTTAAATATGAGCTCATTTTAATATTAGGAATCGAAACGTTTTCATTACCGTTTCTTAAACATATTAGATTTCCATAAACTATATTTGAACTAAAGTCAATAGGACACGCCTGCTGATAATCTTCTACTAAAACACTAACGGTACAAAAATCGGAATTACCCATTTCATCTTCAACCCATAATTGCAAGTTTAATGAAAGTTCAGGATAGGTGCCAGCAACAACATAATCATCACAACAAACCACAATTGAGGAATCTTTATAATTTCCATTAAAATAGTAATAAAGTTTGTTAGAATGCGTACAGTTATCAAAACTGCCTCTATTAAAATCTTTGGCATATAAAGTAATACATCCATTCCAGCTCATTTCGAATGTTTGAACTCCACCTACACAAACAACCACCGGCGCCTCACAATCTTCCACTTCGAAAAGCTGACATAGCGCAGCTTGATTCCCGCAAGTATCTTCAGCATACCAGCAGATCTTGTGAATTCCAATTGGATATGTACCACTCGCATCCAATGAGTTCTTACTATTAACTGCAAAAGAATTGTCATGAAAACTCGGATCCAATCCATCATTCAATTGCTTTGGGCTTAAAGGACCTACTCTGAAATCAAAATTATTATGCGTTCCGCTCCCATCATTATACAAATCGATTTTGTACTCGAAGGAAATCAATTCATCAGGAGTTTGATCATCCGTCGCACTGGCTTTAATCGATAAGTATCCCATACATGAATTTTGCGCAGAATTAAATCTTGCAGGAGTACAATTTCCATAGGCAATAGTGATTACAGGCTTGTCGGAATCATTGCATGAATCAACCGGAAAGGAATTGGTATTCGCAGTTATAGTACAACAAAATCCAATATGTAAAAACATAAAAAGCAAAAGCTTCGAGCAATTTTCAATCAATAAATACAAAATGGAATGCATGTTCCGCAGTGAAGGAAATAGTGCCATAGGATGTTAGTTTAGGAATCGAAGATAGTGAAAAATCAGATCTGATAGATGAAGTGTATAATGTTATGGCATTATACAACGGGTTTGATATTTTTCTGGATTATGCGTCGAGCAATGTTTTTTCAAAGCATATCAATAGGGAGATTCCGATCCGCCAGTTGGCGGATCGGAATGACAACTTTCAAATAAAAAGTGGAAAGGAAAGGGAATGACGCGCCATGGCGTGTCATTCCCTTTCCTTCACATCTAAAAATAATATGTCATTCCGAACGTAAGTGAGGAATCTTGAAAAAAAGGTTTGTAAATAGTGCAATTTGCTAGAAGTGCAACAATGAAATAAAAGATAAAGAAGAAAGCAGCATTGAGATTAAATTAATTGATAACATCTCATAGTTCAGATCTCAGATCTCAGATCTCTGATCTCCTAGCTTTTTCACTGGATTTTATCTCCCCTGAGTATCCTATACCTCTTCCGTGCTTCTACTGCAAGGACGCTGTTGCTGAAATCCATGAATAGTTTCTCATAGAGTTCTTTGGCTTTTTCTTTGTTGTTGAGTTGGTAGTCGTAAATTTTAGCCAATTCATACAGGGAGTTGTCTGCGCGGATTTCTTCTTTGTGTTTTTCTAAAATCAAATTGTACTTTGCAATTGCGGTATCAGTTAATTTGAGATGATCGTATATTTTTGCCTGAAGATACCATACATCATCTTCCAAAAATTTGGAATCCGGATCATTGAATGGAATTTGATCGAGGATATACAAAGCGGAATCATATTCATTCTGAAACACTTTCAATTCTGCTTTCGAATACATGCTTAAAGATTCACCGGTGGTGTCCTGATTGAGATTGTCCAGGATGAAAACAGAAAGATCAATGGCATCATTTGATATCAATCTGCTGGTGGCGCGTTTCAAAATGTCAAATTGTTCCTGAGCCCAACTAAAGTCACCAGCAAAGTAAGAGAGTTTAGCATTTTTAAATCTTGCCAATTCACCCAGCTCATCTTCTTTGAAATCCTTGTCCACCTGGGAATACAATAAAGTGGCTTCCCATCGCTCTCCTGTGATCAGATAATAATCACCAAGATCGAGTTTCGCTTTAGCCTTCACATGGACCTCAACATAATTGCTTTTGACAAGATCTGAAAGCAATTGAATCGCTTTGTTGACATTGTTCAAATAGCGCGCTTCAAGTTCTGCATATTCTATGATTAATGGAGCCGAGATGTAGTTGCTGCCAAATTCGTCTTTATATTTTTGATAGTCGGTTTCAAGTTGAACGAGATCTTCTTTTTTGTAATCGTTGCGTTCGACGATGAGTTGTCTTCTGCAAAATAAGACCTGTCTGTTGGCTTCATGATAAAACGATCCTGTAGGTCCTTTTTCTTTTACAAAATTATATCCATCTATTGCAGCACGAAGATCATTATCGGAGGCAGCGGCTATGGCAATGCTATAAACACGATTTCCATTTTCATTGAGTTTCCGGTCCAAAGCTTTGGCCTGACGCATTGCATTGGAATAATCTTTCACCTGAATGAAAGACCATTGGAGCAATTCGGCAAGGGGAATGGATTCAGGATTTTTATCCATTCTTTGATAGATGGAAGCTTGCAGAGTTTTGTATTGTTCAGGATTTAAATAAGCAATCAATAAGGCCTGCACACTTTGAATCTGCACGGTATTGTTTTCCAAACCATCGAGAAAATATTTCAGCATGGTCCCGATATCGCCCTTTCTACGATACAGATCCGCAATGTTATAAGTAAAATAGACCTGTGACTTCATGAGCTTTTCAGCTTTCTCATAGGTCTTTATCGCAAGGTCATATTTTTCAATTTGGATAAAGGAATTGGCCAATCTGTGAATGGTCGTAACATCTGCAGGCAGTTTGTCAATCGCGATGTCAAATTGCTTTTCGGCTTTTGCGGGTTCATTTAATTGGTTCAGCAGGATCCCGTAGCTGACATAAAGTAAAACCTCTTTAGGTCTGCGATTGATTTCTTTTTTTACCAGGCTTTCACAATCGTCATATTGTTTCATGGCCATCAGGCAATCCAGGTATCTGTTAAAATACGTATCATTATTAGGACTCTTCTGATATAAGGACTGATATAAATTCGCTGCTTTTTCAAATTCACCATCAGCAAAATACTGCTGCGCCAGCCTGGGATCCTGGGCATTCAGACTCGTTATAAAGGCGAATAGACAAAGTATTATTAAACGCATGTTCTACAAACGATAAGAGGGCAAAAATAGTTTAGAATTTTGATAATTTGGGGGCCTATATTTATAACCTGTCTAATTGAATATTGAACAGCGATTGAAGAATATAGATTTAGGAAGGTTAATCACTTCAAAATTCGTCATTCGTTATTCATCATTCAAAATTCAATTTCTGGTCATCAACATTTCATCCACTTAATCCGTGATTTTCCACGTTATCCGTGATCTATCTGCGTTAATCCGCTCCCATCCGCACTAATCTGTGTTCCCTTGTTTTGCTTTCTCATAATCCGGTTGTTTCAATGCATTTTTGTATTCATCTGTAAAATGTAATTTTCCAAATGACGCCAGGTAAGCTTTGAAGGTCATGCTGTCGAAGTGAACCAGATTTAAACGGTATTGTAAGGTTTGAAATAAATTTAATCCGATCAGCAAAAAACATATAGTGATCAGGGTCCATTTTTTAAAATCAATTTGCTTTAGAGCGTAGGTATAAAATGCTGTCATGGGAATCGCAAGTAAAGAATACAAATCAATCATCGCCCTGTTGCCAAATCCGACATACCACCAACACCACCATGAAAAGACTAGGTAGACATAGAGTACAAGGATCGTGAGAATTGCGAAAGATAGATGAAACTTTTGTTTGAACAACTGATACAAACCGATAAGGGAAAAAATCATGATGGGAGTATAAATCAACCATCCGTTTCTGAAGCTGAACAATCCATGAAAAATCATGGGGCGAAGAAAAAAGAACCGCTCACCGACATAAGAGAAAAATAAAAACTGCCCGGTTACAGATTTCCAATACAACAGTTGTGGCAACACTACTAAAAAGGAACAAGTTAGTACCGTTGCTAAATGAATTGGTGTTACTAAAAATTGATTTATATTTCTTAAAATGTCTTTGTAAGAACGTACTCCATACAAAAGTGGGAATAGACCAAACACGATATTGATAGGCCGGATTAAAATTAATAGTCCTAGTGTGATCCCAATTCCTATTGCATATTTAATGTGATTATTATCGAACCAGGATTGGATGCAATACATGAAAATGGCAGCCAGTGAAAAATTATAAGCATGGCTCATCGCAGCTTCCGTTGTGGCGTTGTAAAAAAGATTGGTACCCAACGTAACTGAAATCAAAGTCAGCGCAACGGCCCATTCATCAAACCATTTCAACAGCAGCTTCCTCAAAAAAAACAAACCAATAAATAAATAAAACAAGCAGGAGAGGTGTACGTATTTCTGATAATGCCAACTAAACCCATTGGGCTTTGCACCAACTACCTGCGACTGAAGATGAGCAAGAAAAAAAAAGGGGGCATACATTACGGACATACCCATTGAAAACTTATTGACAAAATTTCCATTCGGTGCAGTCAATGGCCAGAATTTAACTTCAGGATCAGTAGGAGGATTTGTTTTTAAAAAATTCAGTTTATAGTCGTGATATATAAATGTGGAAGGGAGATAAGCATAATATCCAATGATGTCCCAGTTGATCACTTCATTGTTCTGCCATTTCTTAATATTGAGATTGGCAAAAATGAAAATGAAGATGAGTAATAAGTACGTATAAAGGGAAATGGATTTTTTCCACATAGAAAATTCGTTTCTCAAAAGTAAGAGAAAAAACGTATTCGTATGATGCGACCATGTTAAATGGGTTGCATGAAATGTAGTTTGATGAAGCGTCGCTCTTCATCATGACCTGACACGTCCCGCTTCATCTTGATGTAACCTGGTTGTATGAAATGCTGTTTGAAGAAGCGTCCCGCTTCTTCTTGACTTGATATGTCCCGCTTCATCTTGACCTGACACGTCCCGCTTCATCATGATGTAACCCAGTTGTATGAAATGCCGTTTGATGAAGCGTCCCGCTTCATCTTGACCTGACACGTCCCGCTTCATCATGACTTGACACGTCCCGTTTCAAGCCTTTGTTTCGAAAAACCAACTGTTGCTTGAAGCGGGACGCTTCAAGCAACAGGATCACGCCTTTGAGTTTTAAATGCTTATTTTGTTTTTGAAATAAATATCATTACTCGGTCAAAACAATGCAACCCACAAAACACCCCAGCACCATTCGCAAGTAAATCTAACCAATCAAAATTTCTTCCCTGATGCATGAAGTATTGTAAACTTTCAAGCAGGACACCAAGAGAAAATAACGAAACGCCGATTATCCAAAAGCTTGCTTGTTGATATTTCAATATGAAATACTTCTTAAAGCTCCAGGCTGTTGAACCATAAAAAATGAAGTGACCTATTTTGTCAATGGCCAAGAGATCCAGCCAATTGTATTTAGGAATACTGTTGCCCGGGAGTAATGATAAAATGACAATACAAAGTACTAGAGTCCATGCCAGTACCAGGTAAAGGCGTGGATTGTTGCCAAACATAATTTTAATAGTTATTTGCCGATTAAGCTTCGGTATGCTGCTGCATCCATCAACTCATTCAGTTGTTCCGGATGAATAACCTGGGCTTTGACGATCCATCCATCTCCGTAAGGATCGGAGTTGACCAGTGTGGGATCATTGCCACCTTTTTCATCAATTTTAGGATTTAATTCCAGAATTTTTCCAGTGATTGGCATAAAGAGATCAGATGTGGTTTTTACAGCTTCAACTGTTCCAAATACATCGTCTTTCATCACTTCATCGCCAACAGTTTCAACCTCGACGTATACGATATCACCGAGCTCTGATTGAGCAAATTCAGTGATGCCAATTGTTGCTGTGGATCCTTCGACACGAATCCATTCGTGTTCCCGGGTATACCATAGTGTTCAAGTAAAGCTCCGGAATGTGCATCGACATTGGGCCATGGATTTTTTACCTTACCCAAACTTTCAAGAATTGGAGGAACGGCATCAAAAACATTCCATACGATTTGTACCATTGGATCATTGGGACAATGCTTTTCTGCAAAATCCTTCTGTGCCAAAAAGCGTGGATCGGGTTTTCGCAATACAGCATGGCCATATCCGGGTACCACCACGCCATGAGACAGTGTAGTCTTTACGTATTCGATTATCTGTTCTTTGGACGGAGTATTGGTGCCCAGGTCGCGGATCATATCATAGATCCAATCCATCACCTCCTGATTGGCGAGTCCATGCAATGGTCCGGCAAGTGCATTAATACCTGCCGACAAGGAAAGATAAGCATCGCTCAATGTTGAACCAACAAGGTGCACAGTATGTGCAGAAGCATTACCGCCCTCATGATCTGCATGAATAGTCAGATACAATCTCATCAGATCCTTAAAAGCCGGGTCATCTTTGCCCAGCATGTGAGCAAAATTGGCGCTCCAGTCTAGGTTTGGATCTGCGGGTATTTGTTGATTGTTATAAAAAGTCTTGCGGTATATATAGGCTGCAACCAGGGGGAGCCTGGCAATCAGGTTCATACAATCTTCATACATGAAATCCCAATAGTCCGCTTTAGTCATTCCATCTTCATAATGTTGGACGAAGACACTATCTGACTGCATGGAGAGTATCGCCATGCTGAATTGCGTCATTGGATGAGTTTCGGAATCAAGATGTTCGAGCAAGTCGTATTCTTTTGGAGTAAGAACAGCTCTTCGCTGCCATTCCTTACTCAGCCAGGCGACATCTTCTTCAGTTGGGAGATGACCGGTCAACATCAGCCAGAACAGCCCTTCCGGCAAGGGTTCTGTGGCTCCATTGATTTTTGGAAGTTGGTCGCGCAATTCGGGTATTGAATAACCACGAAAGCGAATGCCTTCATTCGCATCGAGGGAAGACGTCTCCCAGATCATGCTTTGAATACCAATAATGCCGCCGTAAACCTGTTCGATCTGAACACTGTCTATAATCTTGGTGCCATAGGATTTTACGAGGGATTTGATCTCCTCGACAGAAGATGTGAATCTTTCTTTGAATAAGGATTTTAACCTGTCCATGTACTAATCTGAAGAAATACTTTCGAAAAACAACGCGCAAAAGTATAATGTTTTTGAAGAATCTTTGTGTTTTTGAATAAACAATATTAAAGGCTGTAGGCTGCCCCGTAGGGGTCCCTTCGGGATAGGCTGTAGGAGGAAGGCTATAGGCTGTAGGCTTTAGGCAGGACCAACTTAAAATTCTGGCTGATTATTATTTAAAGGATATTTGAATAAATAAAAAATTATCAACACAATTTGCATCATCTATACCATTGCTTAAAACCCTAAAGTCTATAGCCTGTATTATTTTCTCATTTTTCGAACCAAAGAACCAAGGACTTTTTCCGTTTCCACAAATTTTTGTCCAACTGTTGGATCTTCCGGTTGCTTAATAAAGCCAAGTCTAGAGGCTAAATCAAATTGATAGTGCAATTCCCTTAAAGAGGAATATGCTATTTCCAAAAACCGATGATAATCATTTTGACTTTCACGGGCACAACCTTCAACGATATTAGAGGTTACGGATACCGCCGATCTTCGGATCTGCGATGTTAATCCAAAAATTTCTTCTTTTGGAAAATGTCTTGTGATTTTATAAATCTCAATCACTAATTCATCTGCCAAGGCAAATGCTCTGAGTTGGGTGTGATCTCTCATAATAAATGGTGTTGTCCAGTAAAGATATTGAAATATTTATTTCCAATAAATCAAAATAATTAAGAAATACTTGAACCTTTATACCTTAGTTCTTTTCCTCCTAAAGCCTAAAGCCTAAAGCCTAAAGCCTAAAGCCTAAAGCCTAAAGCCTAAAGCCTAAAGCCTAAAGCCTAAAGCCTAAACTCCTCCTATGTTGATGATCAATAATATCCTAATCAGCGATGAAGTGCTTGAAACCAAATTCATCTGCGCCCTTGATAAATGCAAAGGGGCTTGTTGTTATGAAGGCGATTTCGGTGCGCCGATTTCGAATGAAGAAAAGCAAAAAATAGAGGATGCCTATCCGAAAGTAAAGCCATATCTAAATCGCAAGAGCATAGAGCAGATTGAAAAGAATGGAATGTATCAATACTATAAGGAAATGAAATCCTGGGGAACGACGCTAATGCCTGATGGCGCATGCGTGTTTATGACGAGAGATGAAAAAGGGATTGCGGCCTGTGGTATTGAAAAAGCATTTAAGCATGGCGATACGGATTTTCAAAAACCGATATCCTGTCATCTCTATCCAGTCCGCATCAAAGAAAATAAGGCACAGGGATTTGTTGCTGTCAATTATGATCAATGGGATATTTGCAAAGCAGCTTGCAGCTTGGGGGAAGCTAATAAAATGCCATTGTACCGGTTTGTAAAAGATGCCTTGATCCGGAGATTTGGCGAGGCATTTTATGAGGAACTGGATGCAGCAGCGGAACACATGAAATCTATTTGATTGCTGGATACATTGTTTGAGTATTAATGGTTTCACTATTGTTGTGATGATATTATTAATTATCTTTAAACTTTCAATAAGGTTTTTATGATTTTTGAGAAAATTAAAAAATTCTTTCATGCATCCAAGCCCGAATTATTATTTATAGTAATTTTATTAACATTCGCTTTTGTTTATGATTATCCTGCTTTATTGTCAAAGCGTCCTCAATCCACTCATCGATGGAGACAATCTGATTGTGCTTCTTTAACATTGAATTATTACCAAACGGGGATGCATTTTTTTCAACCACAAACGCACAATCTTACCTCCGATAATAATACTACAGGATATACAGCTCCAAGTGAAATTCCTTTGCAATATTATTTTATTGCATGCCTTTATAAAGTATTTGGTTATCATGATTATATTTATCGATCCCTTAATACCCTGATCTTTCTTCTTGGTATTTTTTTTCTTTTTAAATTGAATTTTTTACTTATAAAAGATTTTTTCTGGTCTGCAGCTTTCACCTTACTTTTCTTTACTTCTCCTGTCCTGGTTTTTTATGGAAATAACTTTATTACAGATTCCTCTGCATTTGCATTTGCGTTGATCGCTCTGTATTTTTTCATTTCGTATTACCACAATAAGAAAACAAGTTTCTTTATTCTCGCAATGGTCTTTTTCTTTCTTGCCGGAGCAAGTAAGATTACAGGATTGATGGGTTTATTGGCAATCAGTTTGATATTTATTCTTGAATTATATGGAAAATTTGATTTTAGAAAAGGGGATAAAATATTTACAAAGCCAGAATTAAATGGCGTATATATTTTAGCAGTTTTTATTGTTATTGGTTTATGGATTTATTATGCAAAGAATTATAATTTAGCTCATTCGACTGGATATTTCTCAACGAGGACTTTCCCGTTTTGGGACTTGACTTCTGAAGAAATTCAAAAAGTATTGGAAAACATTAAAGGACTTTGGTTGAATCAATATTTTCAAGTATATACATTGTATTTCTTTGCATTGACATTTCTGATTACTTTTATTTTTATCCGCAAAGCAGATCGCTTTTTAATGGCAATGCAAATTTTACTTTTTATAGGTACAGCAATTTATGCAATCTTATGGTTTTGGACTTTTAAGGATCATGATTATTATACTATTAATCTTTATATTTTATTGGTCATTACTTTATTGAATTTTGGACATTTAATTCACACGTATTTTCCAAAATTATTTTCATCTCTTGTCATGAGATTTCTATTCTTTTGTTTTTTACTTTTTAATATGAATCATGCAAGAACTCAAATGCATGATAGATATTTTACATGGTGGAGTGAATACCCTGAATATAAAGATTATCATACAATCACCCCTTATCTAAGATCAATTGGCATTGCTCCATTAGATACAGTAATTTGTTTACCTGATATCAGTCATTTTACTTTGTACCTAATGAATCAGCGTGGTTGGACTGAATGTTTGGGAAATAATACTGATAGTGCCGCGATAGCTTCCTCAATTAGCAAGGGTGCACATTTTCTAATTATTAATGGTGAAGATGTACTCAAACGTCCTTACTTGCAAAGTTTTATAACAAATCCAATTGGGGAATATAATCAAGTCAAAATATTTAAATTGGATAAGCATTAAAATGAAGATAATAAGATCATAAGAAAAAACTTATTATTAATTTATTTCCCGACTTCTACTAATCTAAATTTTTCCCAGTCTCCAATATATGGCCTGTTGCCAACAAGTCTGCCATTTAGATCCTGATCAGCACATACATATTCTCCTTTTACTGTTTTAAATGCTAAGTATCCGCCATCCAGATTAATTATTGCAAATCGAGCTGCCTGCTGCATAGAATCTGAATTGGCAATTAAGTAATTATTTTTTCCGGGATCTAAGGTTACATATTTATTGATCGAGGATTTTAGAACTACAATATTGGGCTCCAAATAAACCATTGTAATTTGGCCACTTTCGGTAGGCATTTCTTTATTTGCAATTAAAGTATCTGATGTATTAGTATTTGATGCTACATACTTGCCTTTAATAGCTATTAAGTTAATGTGTGATTCTCTCAGATCAGATTTACCATTATAATATTTAATTCCCGGATGTATTCTCTGGATGCTTTCTGAGTTGATTTTATTGAATTCGCACCACTTCAGTAAAGACTCTTCATTCATTCTCGCAAAAAAGTCATTGTATTGTCCTGGATTGTGACCCGTATAGGCATTAACACAGGCTATATTTAATTCCTGGCAAGCTAACATGATGTCCAAATGCTGATGTACTAAATTTTCAATGGTATCAGGCATAAAGGCAATTGCTTTATTTTGAGCATTGTGCTGAAATCGAATTTCTTTGCTGACCAGTTCTATCCGTTGATGAGATTCTTTCTTATCATACTTCGTGATTTTTTCAGAATAGATAGCATTATCTAGAATTACCAAAACGGGTAAGCATAAAACAAGCCATTTTAATTCTTCATTATACTTAGATAGTTCTTTAAATACAAACACAAAAATTAAAATGAAAAACACGATCTCTACATTGATTATTCTATTCATTGATCGCATGGCTGAGAATCCAGGGATTTGATAAATGAGTTGGTAAAGACTAAATCCATTTATATTTAAACAAAAGATAAAACTTAAAAATAAGCTGAGAGAAAGGAAGGCTATGAATTTCTTAACTGATGATTCGGTTTTCTTAGAGCGCAGAACAAAAGGAACAACAGTAATGCCTAACCAGGGAAGCGCACCAATGAATAAGAAGTGACACCACCAATTTTTTATTAATGGTACGGCATGTTCAGACAATAAGCCCCAGAAAACCGGATCCTTACTTGTAAAAAAATAGGAGCGTATGGTGGGAATATATTGTTTTACTTCTTCATAAGAAGGTATACCCGCTTCGTTCGATATTGAAATATATGGTTGGATGAATGGATAAAACAGAACGCAAATAATGGATATTACTAAAAGATGATAACCTGTGGTTTCAAGTTTTTTGAATTGAGAAAACAGAGAAAAATCTTTATAAACTATGAGATAAGCGATAAACAAAAACAACAAAGCATACAGCAATAGAAAACCTAAATAAATAGCACAATAGAATTGAAAAACAATGCCTAACCCAATGTATATGAAATACTTTAAGTCTTTTTGATTAAAATATTTCCAGCACCAATAGAATACAAGCGGCACAATAAATCTAGGAATCGTTTGAACGTTGTAGATATTTCCAACAAGCAATATTGAAAAACTGAAAATGTATGCGCCAACTGAAGACAAAACAGAATTTTTTGACCATTTATTTAAAGCCCAATAACAACATACAAAATTCAAAATAAATAAACCCAATAACCAAAGTTGAAATGCTGTTTCTCTATCATAGCCAATTAGTCTGAATGCAGAATATATTGGAGCGGTACCCAGTAGATTGTCAGAAAATGCAATGACATTTTTATATGGATACATAAAAGGTGCGTCCCAATACTTATCAACTATACCTGTAAAATATTGGTGATCGTGTTCGAGTATGTAATTATTAAACCGGGCGTCTCCTAAATCACCGGGAACTTTTGAAAAATCAGGGCCATAAATATTTAAGGGAACTAAATAAAGACCAATACAAAGCATTGCAATCGGCAGTATAAAAAGTTGGTATTTATTATTTAACATGTTTTTTTGTTTCTGAATGATTTCTTTCAGAATTTAGGACTATCTTAAAACCACTCCCAACCATTTCTTTGCAGTAGCTTTATCCCAATTTTTTCTAATTCTGTAATCCTCAACCTGGTCCTGGGATATTTCACTAATTGCAAAATATTTTGAATCGGGATGTGAGAAATACCATCCACTGACAGCAGCGGTCGGAAACATCGCCATGCTTTCAGTCAGGTGAAGGCCGATATTTTTTTCGACATCCAGCAAATCCCAAAGTAATGTTTTTTCTGTGTGATCAGGGCAGGCGGGATATCCGGGAGCCGGACGAATGCCGCGATAGTTTTCCGCAATCAGTTCTCTGTTGTTGAGCTGTTCATCTTTTGCGTAACCCCAGATTTCTTTACGGATTTTTTCGTGCATGTATTCTGCAAGCGCTTCTGCGAGCCGGTCTGCAATGGCTTTGGTAAGTATGGCATTATAGTCATCGTGCTTCTCCTCATATTTTTTTGCAAGTTCATCCACGCCAAAACCTGCGCTCACTGCGAATGCACCTATGTAATCGGTCAATCCACTTTCCTCAGGAGCTATGTAATCTGCTAAGCAAAAGTTGGCCTGGCCTGATGTTTTTTTGATTTGTTGGCGTAGATGATGCAATGTCAATTTCTTTTTCTTCCTCGCATCATCTTCAAATATTAAAATGTCATCTGCGATCGCATTCGCTGGAAAAATTCCGACAACAGCTTTAGCCTGAATGGATTTATGTTTAATAATCTCATCCATTAATGCATTCGCATCAGCAAATAATTTTTTGGCTTCAACGCCTACAACATCATCATCAAGAATGTCCGGATATTTTCCAGCGAGTTCCCAACTTTGAAAGAACGGTGTCCAGTCGATGTAATTTTTCAATGTACTTAGATCTACATCTTCAAATACCTGAACGCCCAATTGATTTGGAACCGGGGTCTGATAACTATCCCACTTAATGTAAAATTTATTTTTTCTTGCATCTTCCAGTGAAAGGTACTCTTTGAAATTTTGACGATTCATCCGTTGTATACGAGTGCGTTCATAATCGTCCCGGATGTTTTGTAAATACACCTCGCGTTGCTCAACATCTTCACTTAATAAATTACTTACCACAGCAACTGCTCTCGATGCATCGAGGACATGAACGACAGGATGAGGGTACTCGGGTTCAATGCGCAATGCAGTATGCAACTTAGATGTTGTAGCACCTCCGATCAGCAAGGGCAGATTAAAATTATTTTTCTTCATCTCTCCGGCTACATGCACCATTTCATCCAATGAAGGGGTGATCAATCCACTCAAGCCGATGATGTCTGCATTCACCTCTTTGGCATGATCGAGGATCCGTTCACAGGAAACCATCACACCAAGATCATAAATTTCATAATTGTTGCAAGCCAATACCACACCAACAATATTTTTTCCTATATCATGAACATCCCCTTTAACTGTAGCCAGTACAATTTTTCCTTTAGCTTTTGCAGCTTGTGTTTTGTCCTGTTCGAGAAACGGCGTCAGATAGGCGACGGCTTGTTTCATCACCCTGGCACTTTTTACTACCTGGGGTAAAAACATTTTTCCGGCTCCAAACAAATCGCCGACTTCATTCATTCCATCCATCAATGGACCTTCAATAACTTTTAACGGTTGCCCCAATTGTACTCTGGCCTCTTCAGTATCCGAAATGATATATTCATTAATTCCTTTTACCAATGCATGTTTTAAACGGGAAACCACATCGGTCGTTCTCCAAACTTCAACTTCGGCTTCTTTTGATTTGCTTTTTTTCTTAATGCCTTCAGCGAAATCAGTTAAACGTTCCGTAGCATCCGGCCGTCTGTTGAATAATACATCTTCGACAAGAACTAATAGATCTTTATCAATCTCATCATACACTTCGATCTGACCTGCATTGACAATACCCATGTCCATGCCGGCCTGTATCGCATGATACAGAAACGAAGAATGCATCGCTTGCCGGACGGTTTCATTTCCACGAAATGAAAAGGATAGATTACTGACGCCACCACTTACTTTAGCATATGGGCATGCTTGTTTGATTTGCCTTGTGGCCTCTATAAAATTGATCGCATAATCGTTGTGTTCTTCAATGCCGGTAGCAACAGCAAAAATATTTGGATCAAATATGATATCGTTGGGATGAAATCCGATCTTATCGATTAACAGGTGATAAGCGCGTTTGCATATTTCTACTTTTCGTTCTATAGTATCTGCCTGACCTTGTTCATCAAATGCCATCACAACAACAGCCGCTCCGTATCGTCTTACTTTGGTCGCTTGTTCTAAAAATTTTTCTTCGCCTTCTTTTAGTGATATGGAATTGACCACACATTTTCCCTGCAAACATTTCAATCCCGCTTCGATAACTTTCCATTTTGATGAATCAATCATCACAGGAACTTTAATGATGTCAGGTTCTGAACTGATGAGATGTAAAAAATCCGACATGGCTTTTTCGCCATCAAGCAATCCTTCGTCCATATTGACATCGATGATTTGAGCACCGGCTTCGACTTGTTGCCTTGCGACTACTATAGCTTCATCGTAATTATTGCCTAGTATAAGTCTAGCAAATTGTTTTGACCCGGTGACATTGGTTCGTTCACCGATGTTTACAAAATTTAATTCAGGTCTGAAGATCAAAGGTTCTAATCCCGACAGTTGCGTGTATACAGACAGTGATGGAATTTTTCTTGGAGAAACATCTCTCACGGCTTTGGCCATTAAACGGATGTGTTCAGGAGTACTTCCGCAGCAACCGCCAATGATATTGACAAAACCTTGTTTTGCAAAATCAGTAATGAATGCACACATTTCTTCGGCAGTCTGATCATATCCTCCCAGTTCATTTGGCAAACCGGCATTGGGATAGGCACTTACTCTGCATGAAGAAATCCTGGACAATTCTTCAAGATGCGGACGAAGTTCTTTAGCTCCCAATGCACAATTCAGTCCAATAGAAAATAAAGGAAGATGGGTCATTGAAATATAAAAAGCCTCTACGGTTTGGCCGGACAGAGTTCTGCCACTTGCATCCGTGATGGTGCCGGAAATCATTACCGGAAGTTTGTATCCTTTCTGTTCAAACAATTCTTCGATCGCGTACAATGCAGCTTTGGCATTCAGGGTATCGAAGATGGTTTCAACCAGGAGGATATCCACGCCACCATCCATCAATCCTTTTGCTTGTGTGAAATAAGCATCTTTCAATTGGTCAAAATGGATGGCTCGAAATCCTGGACGATTTACATCGGGACTTAAACTTGCAGTACGATTAGTTGGACCCAAGGCACCTGCAACAAATTTTTGTTGTCCAGGATTGAGTTGTAAAAAATCATTGATGGCTTGCTTGGCAATTTTCGCGGATTCATAATTGATTTCGTAAGCCAGGTCTTGCAATTCATAATCAGCCTGGGAGATTGCTGTTGCACTGAAAGTATTGGTCTCGATAATATCCGAACCGGCATTCAGATAATCCAGGTGGATTTGTTTAATAACATCCGGTCTGGTGATCGACAATAAATCATTATTGCCTTTGAGATCTTTAGCATGATGAATAAATCGTTTGCCTCTAAAGTCTTCTTCGCTTAACTTATAGCGTTGGATCATGGTGCCCATTGCACCATCCAATACGAGGATGCGCTTCGACGCGATTTCATCTAGTGTGTTGAATATATCCATGAACCGGCAAAGGTAGGAAGAGAAGAGTTATAAGTGATGAAATATGAGTAATGAGTTAATGAGTTTTTATTTTTTACAAGAGGGTAACAAGGACTCATAGTCCAACATAGAAAGTACCAAATTTGCGGAGTGCAATGGACTCTTTGTAAGCAGAGCTACAGGGAATACTTCAAGAATCAATAATCAGGAAGATTTTATAGCCAGAGTGTGGCGAAAAAATGCTTTCGAAATCAATTACAATTGACTTTAGTCATTGTGTACCTCGATCAATTAAAAACCACTTTATGGTAAGAGGACTTGCCATGGTCCTGACTCAATTTTAAAAAATACAAGCCGGAGGGAATATTATTTCTTTGAATGGTTTCTGATTCATCGATCCAGCCTTTTTGATAGACTGTTCCTTTTTCATCAAATAAAATATACTGATTGAAATCATTGGTTTTGATTCTCAAAAAAGTAGCAGATGGTTGGGGATATATCAATACATTAGGATCGTATTTTTCTTTGTGTGTAATGTTTGTAAGGTCAAAAGTTTGAGCTGTAGCTCTCATGATTGCTTTATTTTGGGGATGATCCACATTTCTCATCCCTATTCTGACATTGCCCTGAGCAGGATTGGGACCTGTAAAAAAATCAATGATCAGATCAATTTGTTCGTTGGCTTTTAAAGTGATCATCGTGCTGTCAACATCTGTTGGATAACAAAGATCAATACACATGCTGGTCAGCCAGTTTGCAGGCAAGTTATTTTCCAATCGCCTGATTTCAATTTTTACAGGAACATTGGAGATATTTTTTAGAGTACCGCTTACATATAATGCAGAATTCACATCGCCTTTCACAAGGGTATCCGTATTCATAGTAAATTCAAACTGACTGTTGCTTGAAGGAATGGAATCGCAAAGAGCACTCGGGTCAAAGTATTTTTTAAGATCGCAAACGATATTGTCCGGATCGCGATCAAACCATGCGTGCTTCATTCTGACAGTACCATCCGGATCAATTAAAGTTGCATTATTAGGAGCCGGGCCGAAATGATTCCACCACTCGTTGCATGGGCCGTCAAGATAAACAGGGACATCCAGTTTTATTTTATTGAGCATGTCAGATGCAATTTTCATCCGGTCTCCATAAACAACAGGTTGACGATACAAGATGCCTTCATCAATATTTTTGGATCCTGTATGTACTGTGCCGAAATAAGGACTGATGTCTTTATCCGGATGCGCTTCCACAGTATAAATGACAAATATTTCCAATTGATTTTTGTAAAGCGATGCGATTTCATTAATGACCGGAATTTTACCTCTGAATACCGGACAAGTATAACTGGAAGAAATCAGTAACACTGGTTTTCCTTTCTTTAATGTTTCAGATAAAGAAAACGCTTCAAAGTCAAGATTGTAAATTGTAAAATCATTTACGGTATCCCCAACATGATAGCCGGTGGTTTCAAAGCTACCAAGATAATTTTGTATCGTGCACATCGGATCAGATGCCTTAGGGATATCAGTCAAACCAATAAAAGGTTTCAAGCTTTGTGCATGCATTTGAAATGCTGTCAAAATGAGAGATACCAGTATTTTTGAGAATCGCATAAAATGGAATTTACAAATAGACTATGAAGATAGGTGTAAGTTTAACAGGAGGAGGTTTGAACTTAAAACTAAAAACGATGAACGATGAATTATGCCCGCCTGCCGGACGGGCAGGAACGATGAGATAAAGAGTAAGAATTACGGGCAATAATCTAACAGTTTTTTGGTGCTATCCTAAGAAACAGACGAGCCCCTTCTTATCAATTCATAATTCATCACTCATCACTTATCGTTCATCGTTAATCTCTTCTTCACCAAATCCTAACCCGTTCTTCCGGCTTGATGTACATTTTATTTGAAGGAGTAACATTAAACGCATCATACCATTCATCGACATTCACTACAGGTCCATTGATACGAAGGAATGTTGGGGAATGCACATCTGTTTTCACGCGCAGCGCGAGTTTGGCATCGCGCATATGTCCCAGCCAGGATAGAGACCATCCAAAAAAGTATCTTTGAAGCGGAGTAAAACCACCAATGGATTTGCCTTCCTGATATTGCTTTGTTTTTTTAAATGCGTCCAGACCAACGAGTATTCCTCCCAGATCGGCTATGTTTTCACCCTGGGTTGCATCACCATTGATATGCAATGAATCCAGGACTACATAATTATTAAACTGATTTACAATTTTGCTGCATCGCTGTTTGAATTGCTCTTTATCTGTTTTGGTCCACCAATCATTAAGATTTCCAGTTGCATCAAACTGGCTTCCCTGGTCATCAAAGGCATGTGTGAGTTCATGGCCAATCGTAGATCCTCCTGCGTAGGCGTATAATATCGCATCATCGACTTTGTCTTCAGGTATTCCGGGAACTATAAATGCAGCGGCAGGTAAGACGATTTCATTATTGGAAGGATTGTAATACGCATTGTAGGTTTGTGGTGTCATGTCCCATTCCGTTTTATCAACCGGTTTATTCAATTTTGAAATGTTGTATGCAGAATACCATTCATTACCGCGCATCGCATTTAAAACATAACAAGTCTTGTGAATGGAATAATTAGAGTAATCTTTCCATTTCACAGGATAACCTACCTTCTTCATTATGGAATTTAATTTATGCAAGGTTTTCTCTTTGGTGCTGTCACTCATCCAGTCGAGTTTGTTAATTCTGTCCTGATAAGCTAAAATAATATCATCAACCAGTTTTTCATGTCTTGACTTGAGCTCTTTGGAATAATATTTTTCCACGTACAATTGTCCCAAAGCATCTCCTAAAAGATTTTCCTGCTCATTCAGAATTCGTTTCCATCTCGGTTTTTGTATTTCGGTACCTGATAGCACAGTGCTGTAAAATCGAAAATGTTCTTTTTGAAAATCTGAATTTAAATAATCAGCATAGTTGTGAATCAGATGCCAGCGCAGGTAATTTTTCCAATCTGTAAGAGTTTCCTTTAAAATCATTTTATTCAAATTCTTAAAGAATTCAGGTTGACCTACAATGAGGCTATCCAATTTGGAAATACCACTTTCCGGTAGATACGCATTCATATCAAATGCAGGCATCAGGACTTTCATTTCCTTGACGGAGATTTTATTATAATTTTTGTATGGATCTCTGAGATCCGCCAATTTTCGTGAAGACCCTGCAAGAGCTGTTTCGATCCGCATCACGGTATTGCTTATGGATTTTGATGCCGGCTCATCTTCTCCGAGCAAAGCAAACATTTTATTCAAATGCGAGAGATACTCGTTTCGGATATTTTTAGTGCGTTCATCCTGATCAAAATAATAATCGCGGTCCGGCAATCCAAGTCCGCCCTGGTTGAGATGCAATAAAAACTGGCTGCTGATTTTTTCATCCTGGTAGATCGGGTTGCTGAATAAAACCGGCACACCCATATAATGCAATCTTCCTGCTTCTTTAACCAGTGTCGCAACATCCTTTATGCTGTCTATGCGATCTAAAAAGGATTTTAAAGAATCAATTCCTTGCTTTTCAATTTGCAAAGTATCCATTCCACTTGCCCAGAAATCCGAAATCTTTTGTTCAGCACTTCCAAAGACCGGTTTCTTCTGAATCGCTTGTTCATTAATTAATTTCAGACGGGTTAAAATTTCATCAGGGATGACCTGAAAAACTCCCCATGACGATTCATCTGCCGGAATCGGATTTTCTTTGAGCCAGGTTCCCGTGGAGTATTTATTAAAATCATCACCCGGCAATATGCTGGTATCGGCTATTTGATTTAAATAATTAGAAAAATCATGTTCAGTTGAAGGGTGTTCCTTTTGTTTACAAGAGAAAAAATAAATCAGAACAGAAAGCAGTAAAACAGAAATTGGAAAATTCTTTCTAATAAGCATGAGCTTGGTTTGTCATTATGAATTTTGAAAAAAGAAATTTTTGAAATTTACACGAACTTATTGAACCATCATCTCTTTTAGTAATTTTTCCTACAGCCTATCCCGAAGGGACCCCTACGGGGCAGCCTACAGCCTCTTAGTTCAACGTATACTGAATGGTAAGTCCTCCATTAATCCTTACATCCTTATACTGATTTTGTACATAAGGAATCGTCTTGCGGTAATCGACAAACAAACGGATATTCAGATTTTTATTCATGTTGTATTTCACTGCAGGAGTGAATGTAATTTGTTTTGATCCGCTGATCGGTTGACTCTTTATGTTTTCATCCAGCCTGTGAATCTTGGTGATGTTGTCGTTGATTCCAAAATCAAAGGTGAACTCCAGATCATTTCCTTTCGGAGCACTGGCATTATTCTGTTCGTCTGTCTTTTGATTTTTGGATTTGTTTTTCTTTGGTGGTTTAACCCCTTTATTCAATGCTTTCATACCCGGCAACCAACTCAGGAAAACATCTTTTACAATATAACCTGCTTTGATAGTGTATGTAGTGGAATTGGTTTCCAGCAACTGTCCTTCGATGGAGTTTTGCAATTTCAGGTTTCTGTTTTTATTGTAATCAAGTCCCAACTCAATTCCATTTTTAGCTTTAATATTGATTCCTATCAATGGTGCGAATTGTTCGTTGATCACCAATTCAGGGACTTCGTATTGTGCATGATACGATGCTTTCAAATCATTACCTCGATGAGCAATAGGAAGTTCATTGTCATTGGTTCGGTAATTCAAATTCGTTCTGTATGAATTTACGGTCAAAGTGTTTTTGTATCCATGGCGAATCGAGAAATCCTGAAAGAGGTCTTTGAAAAATCCGATCCTGCTGAGTCCGCTGTAATTAACCTGCCAGTTTGGCAAAGGGAAGGTTTTAAAAACATCCAGGTTGAATGAATTCGGATCACTATTGGTATAGGCTGAAAGAAATGCAGGAGCAACTACATCTATATGATCTCCGCGGAAACCATCGATGTAATCCGGATCGCCGGGACTCAGATTTTTAATGCCCAATTGATCGCCGACGCGTTTCGAAATGATTTTCCGCGATTCACTGAACTTATCAAACACGGCATCGATATCACTAAATAAAGATTGAACAGAAACATAAGAGATGGTGTACTGACCATTTTCAAACGGAGTGAAATGCTGAAACGCCATGAGGTTTGTACCAAATACGGAATCCAGTTTAAATGTTTCCGCATGATCTCTGGTGTAGGTCCTGTCTAAGTTTAAATCGATGTTGAATTCTTTGACAGGTTCTAATTTCACTTTAACGCCAACAGTATTGGTACTTCGTTGGACCATTTCCCTGTTGAAATAACAATTTTTGGAGATCCAGCCTTTTTCAGCAGCTCTGTCCAGCCAGCCATTCTCCTTAAAATCAGGTTGAGCCCCTGTGATAAAATCCCAACCCGGGGCATTAAAACCAGGACTCATTCCAAGCAATTCTGGTCTTTGCATAAACCCGGGAATGGTTGTCGATTTATTTTGAGAATAATTGAGCTGAATTCGTTTTAGCATGATCACTGGAGTCAATGCAATCTTCACTAGTGTATTTACTTCTTCCGTATTTTCTTTTTTCTTCTTCTTAGTTTTCGCATCCTCTTCCGGTTTGACATCTTCTTTATTCCTTGGTGAAGGTCTGAACCGACCTGATGAAGGTCCTTCTCCTGAATACTTTTTCAAAAACTTTGATTTATTGTACAAAGTGGACATGTTAAATTCATTGGTGATGCTGATGTTCTGTCCATTGCTGATGACAGATCCCAATGAATCAATGCTGTTGAGTGAACCCGCAGACCAACTGTAATTAGCAGTATACTGTGCTCGTAAGGTTATGAAATCCAGATAGGGAATCAATCTAAGGGGTACAGCATAGGCTAGTGTAAAATTGTGTTTGTATTCTTTAGTCCTTCCGAAATCCTTCAAACTATTTTGCAAATACTTACCGGCTTCTGATTCAGAAACTCTTTGACCTCTCGGATCGGTATGATATCCTTTAAGCGGATTAAATGTAAGTTCATCGACAGCGGCTTCATTTCGTGCACTGAAATTAAATTTCAAAGATTTGGTGAAATCCCAGGTCAGACTATAATCGCGATTCCAACTGAACTTTTTGTCTTCCCAGGTACTGTATTGTGGTGCGGCAAAACGAT
>JBGAWX010000119.1:0-10027 GCA_044227375.1 Saprospiraceae bacterium | reverse complement strand
ATGGAGCAATTTATGCATCAGATGATGTCAATCCACCAGGAATTGCTGCAATGCTTATTCAAGCTAAAAATGATCTGACTGCAGCATACAATTTTGCAAAAGGAGCTTCAACACCTGCACCGAGTATTGTATCCGGTGATCTGGGTGGTTTGACTCTTGCACCAGGCATTTACAAAACAACTTCATCGCTTTTGATACAGTCTGGTAATCTGACACTGGATGCACAAGGCGATCCGAATGCTGTTTGGATTTTCCAAATCGCAACTGCATTTACCACAGTTGGCGGTGCAGGAGGAAGTGTAATTTTAAGCGGAGGCGCACAAGCGGCAAATGTATTTTGGCAAACAGGTAGTTCAGCTACAATCGGAGATGGTACCTCATTTCAGGGTAATGTCTTGGCTTTAACTTCCATTACTATGAATTCTACAGCAACTGCTGAAGGACGAATGCTCGCAATCAATGGAGCGGTCGTGATGACGAACACAAATTTTATATCGAAACCATAAATTATAAAAACATGAAATCAAATATTAATTTCAATAAAAGACCAACTACCAATTGGTCAATACATAAACTGCTTGTAAAAGTGATTTTATTAAGTATGTTTCTTTTTACCGGCTTGCACACTTCACTCGTTGCGCAAGAAGTGCAATATACAAAACCATCATGGTGGTTTGGCGTTGCAGGAGCTGCAAATTTAAATTACTATAGAGGTTCTACCCAGAATTTAAATTCTGATTTAACAATACCTGTTATTTTTAATGATGGCAGTAGCGTGTCCCTTTTTATTGCTCCGCTTGTAGAGTATCATCCAGCAGGATCAAACTGGGGATTTATGTTTCAGGCTGGGTATGACAGTCGAAAAGGTTCATTTGATCAAGTGATAACACCTTGCAACTGTCCTGCAGATTTGAGTACAGATCTTAGTTATATATCTATAGAGCCCAGTTTGAGGTTTGCACCTTTCAAATCTAACTTTTATTTGTTCGGTGGTCCGCGTGTTGCTTTCAATCTGGCAAAGTCATTTACCTACCAATTGGGAATTAATCCGGATTATCCTGATCAATTACCAACACCGGAAGTAAAAGGTGATTTTAGCAATATAAACAAAACCTTGATATCGATGCAAGTTGGTGCAGGATACGATATTCCTATTTCTTCCCAGAATCATCAGACACAATGGGTATTCTCACCATTTGTTTCTATTCAACCTTATTTCGGACAGGCACCACGTTCCATCGAAACATGGAACCTGACAACTCTGAGAATTGGTGCTGCATTGAAATTTGGAACAGGTCATAAAAATTTGATTACAACTGAAGAATTAGCACCTTCCTCCGATGTTGTGTTTACAGTAAATGCGCCAAAAAATATTCCTGCTTCGAGAAAAGTAAGAGAAATATTTCCACTTCGAAATTATGTATTTTTCGATTTGGGTTCAACAGCCATCCCAAACCGTTATGAATTATTGACAAAAGATCAACTTAAAGATTTCAAGGAAGATCAATTGGATTTGTTCGCTCCCAAAAATTTGTCAGGTCGATCCAACCGTCAGATGATTGTTTATTACAACGTGTTAAACATACTTGGTGACCGATTAGGAAAGAACCCTTCTTCTACAATTACCTTAGTGGGTTCATCAGAAAAAGGTACAGATGATGGGAAAGCCATGGCTCAGACTGTCAAAATGTATTTAGTCAATGTCTTTGGTATTGCTGATTCAAGAATCTCTATTGAAGGTCGCGAAAAACCAAAATTGCCATCCGAACAACCGAACAGTACCCAGGATCTCGAATTGCTGCGCGAGGGAGACAGAAGAGTTTCCATTGAGAGCAATTCACCTGATTTGCTCATGGAATTTCAAGGGGGTCCGAATGCTAATTTAAAACCTGTTGAAATCAATGCCTTGCAAGAAGCACCACTTGATAGTTATGTTACATTTAATGCGATCGGATCGAATGAAGCATTCACGTCTTGGTATCTGGAATCCCGTGATGATCGCGGAAAAATACAAACCTTTGGACCTTATACCAGGGAACAGGTAGCGATGCCGGGTCTTTACATTTTAGGAAAACAACCCGAAGGCAATTATAAATTCACCATGATTGGACGTACTAAAGAAGGTAAAACTATAAAAAAGACAGCTGCTGCACATATGGTGCTCTGGACCCCACCCAAAATTCAGGAAGGAATGCGGTTTAGTGTCATTTTTGAATTCAATGAATCGAAAGCTATTACCATATACGAGAAGTATCTGACTGAAGTGATAGCTCCCAAAATTCCCCGTGGTGGTACAATTATAATACATGGATACACAGATATCATTGGAGATGATATCTACAATCAAAAATTGTCAATGGCTCGTGCTGAAGAAGTTCGCAATATTTTAAACAAGAGTTTGATGAATTCCGGAAGATCGGATGTGACCTTTGAAGTGTATGGATTTGGAGAAGACACCAGTTTGTCTCCTTTTGAAAACAGATATCCGGAAGAACGTTTTTACAACAGGACTGTAATTATTGATATCATACCAAAGGACTAAAAATTGAAATGAGTTAGGGAATCTCTTTGTATTAAGAGTTAGTTTTTGAAGTAAGCGCTCGCGGCATCTTTGTGGCGGGCGCTTTTTTATATTTTCTGCCTTCTTTAAACCTGTGAATTATGTAATTCTATTCTCAAATTGTGTAATGCGTTCAATTCAGATTATCGTCAACTTTGTCTTGTGATAATGTTATCGCAATCACCCTGTCGGTTCTTCCCGATAACGTTCAGGGTTAACTTGATTCGGGATTAAATAAATTAACATGAATATTACAATATTAAAAGGAAATTGGAATGAGCAAAAAGGTAAACTTATGCAGCAATTTGCAACACTTACTGATAATGATCTGATGTTTGATAACGGAAAACAAGAAGAGATGTTGGGAAGACTTCAAATCAAACTGGGTAAGACAAAAGAAGAGATTCATAAAATTATTGAGGCACTTTAATTTTCGATTGTTCGAAAAGGTGATGTTTATCCGGAAATGGATATTGGATCACCAGGATTTATCGATTTAATATTTAACAACCAGATTCCGATTTTCGGAATTAAAAACTTTTAAAAATGAAACAACTAATTTTTTTATTTGGAGTATGCATGATGATTATGGCAGGAATCATGTACACAAGCTGTCAGTCGGGTTCTCAAAAAGTAGAAAACGCTGAAGATAAAGTGGCAGATGCTAAAAGCGATTTGAAAGACGCTCAAATTGCGGCAAATGCTGAGGCCGCAAAAGCTACCCTCGCTGAAGAATTCAAAGCATTCAAGAATGAAACGGATTTAACGATAAAGAACTATGAAATGCAGATTGACGGATTCAAGGAAAAAATGAAAAAGTCAGGAAAGAAATTGGATAAAGTGTACGGTGAAAATATTGCTGTCCTGGAGCAGAAAATTCAAGCCTTAAAGACTAAAATTGAAACGTATCAAAGTAGTCAAAGTGACTGGCAATCATTCAAGAATGAATTTAGCCATGACATGGATGAGCTCGGCAAAGCGTTAAAAGATTTTTCGGTGGATCATAAAAAATAAGTTGGTTCTTATTTTTTATTAAGCTGTGATGTCATTCTTTTCCTGAGGAATTTAATTTAAATAGCCATTCCCCAAATTGTAAATCATGGAAACAAACGAAGTGGAGAAGTTACCAAATTTAGGTAAAGAAATCGAGAAGGCAAAGCACATATGGTGGTAGAGCTCATCGAATATGCACATGACGCAATGGTCAGCAAATCCATTATGAAAAGAGCAACCGGAGCTGTTGATGCAGTGTATATTGCCAGAGCTGAGGGCTAGAACGAGAAGACCTCTCCATTTGATCCCTATGCCCAGATCATTGAAGGATCTGCAAATATGTTGATTAAAGGCAAGTCGACTATGCTTGAAACCGGACAGGAGATCATCATACCGTCGCATAAACCAAGTCATATAAAACCAAACGGACGATTTAAAATGATACGTACTGTAATAAAAAGTGATATTGATGATATTTAATCATGAAACGTTTTTGAAACAGATGCATTTTGTTGATTCGTTTACATTCTATTTTTAGATATTAAAAAAACAAACTTATGCCATTAATTAACTTAGTCATTGTATTAATCGTAGTAGGCGTGCTGCTTTGGCTCGTCAATACCTACATTCCAATGGATTCGAAAATCAAACGAATTCTCAACGTCGTTGTACTTATTTGTGTAATTATTTGGTTGCTCAAGTCTTTTGGAGTATTGGGTTCAATAATGAATTTTAAGTTGTAAGCATATTGTTATTCTAATTGCCAACAGCATATCATGAATATTAAAAGGATATTTGGAGCATTACTTACGGTTATTGGTATCGGAGGATTGATCTACGGTGCAATTTTATTTGTAAATACAACAGGAAATACACATAATATAAAAGCACTTAGCATTTTTGGCATCCTCGGACTATTATTTTTTATAACCGGTATCAGCCTGGTGAAGTCCACAAAAGATGAATCATGATATTGAACTCCACTACCGTGTAAGGCAGAGTGAATTCGTTTTTGCAGGTCTTGTACAAAAGACAGCGCGACTATTTTTTTAGCGATTCGCCATCAGATTGGTAAAATGTCATTAATAAATTTATAAAATACCTAATTATGAGTAAGGACAAAGGAACAAAAAACGTAAAGAAAGCACCAAAAGATCAATCCACTGGAAAATCCAAGATCCAATCAGCCTACAAATCTGAAAGTAAAAGTGGAGTCGGTCCCCTTTTAATTCCTAAGCAAGAAGCAAAAAAGGAAGACAATAAGAAAAAGTAACTCAGTCGAAGTATTTCATTTCAACATGTGCAAGGAGTTATTCCACACGTCAGTTTCTTTGAATGAATGTATATGAAATCAAATGATTAATGTAGTAAAACACGGAGTTATTCTTGAGAAAAGATTGCTTGGTTATGAGAATGAAGGCGTTTTGAATCCGGCTGCGATTCGAGAGGGAGAACATGTCCACATGTTCTATAGAGCAGTTGGCAAAGGCAATTATTCTAGCATAGGGTATTGTAAATTGAAAGGTCCCCTTGAATTGGAAAGCAGAGAGGATATGCCGGTTGTTTTTCCTCAGGCAGATTATGAATCCCATGGAGTGGAAGATCCAAGGATCACAAAGATTGATGATTTGTATTTTATGACGTATACCGCGTATGATGGAATAAATGCTTTGGGTGCGCTTGCAACTTCTTCGGATTTGTTGCATTTTGAGAAGCATGGTTTAGTGGTTCCTCAATTCACGTTCGATGAATTTAATCGTCTTGCGACCTGCAAGGGAAAGATTCATGGAAAGTATTTACGCTATAATGACCGGAATAATTTGCAATCAAAGCCAAATCGAAAAATTTTGCTTTGGGATAAAAATGTAATCTTTTTTCCCAGGAGAATCAATGGACGTCTGTTTTTTCTGCACCGCATCAGACCAGATATACAAATCGCAGATATAAGCGATCTGAATGAACTAAATAAGGAATATTGGGAAAATTATTTCTTACATCTAAAAGAAAATATTGCACTGACACCGAAACATAAACATGAAGTAAGTTATATCGGAGGCGGCTGTCCTCCTATTGAAACAGAACATGGATGGCTCTTGATTTATCATGGAGTCTATGATACTGCAAAAGGTTATGTTTACTCAGCCTGTGCCGCTTTATTAGATTTGGAAAATCCCCGGAAAGAAATTGCAAGGTTACCCTATGCATTATTCAAGCCTGAATTTGAATGGGAATTGAAAGGTGAAGTGAATAATGTCTGCTTCCCTACAGGAGCTGTTGTTTTTGATGATACTTTATTCATCTATTATGGAGCTGCAGATGAACGTATTGCTTGCGCATCCGTAAGTCTTTCTGGATTGGTGAATGAATTATTAAATACGAACCGAGATCATGAAACATAAAATTGTGTTTGGCATTGAAGATGATGATATTGTTGGTCTCCATACGGAAGTCATGGCTGAAATAGACAAGGATAAATCGATTCTTGTACAGCATTTACCGGAAATTTTATTTATGACGTCCTATCCGCCCAGAGAGTGCGGAATCGCAACGTATTCGCAGGATTTACTCAAGGCATTAATCAATAAGTTCAGCGATACCTTCTCACTGAAAGTGTGTGCTTTGGAATATGGAAAATCAGATTATATCTATCCTGGTGAAGTAAAATATACATTGGACACCACAGATTCAAAACGGTATCAGGAATTACTGCACTCCATTAACCTGGATAAAAATATTCAACTGGTGATGGTGCAACATGAATTCGGGTTTTTCAGGAATGTTGCGGAAAATGATTTGCTTCAATTCTTATTTGGGCTAAACAAGCCGGTGGTTATTGCATTTCACACGGTGCTTCCGAAGCCGGACGAAAAATTAAAAGCCAACGTCAGGAATATTGCTGCCGCATGTCAGGCAATCGTTGTGATGACCAAACATGCAGTGAGAATATTGACTGAAGATTATGGCTTACCTGCAGAAAAAATAGGTGTGATCGCTCATGGAACCCATCTTGTTCCACATTTAAGTAAAAATTTCCTAAAGGAAAAATTCGGATTGAAAGGAAAGAAAGTGCTATCCACATTTGGTCTTCTCAGTTCAGGGAAGGGGATTGAAACCACTCTGGAATCTTTGCGTGATATTGTGAAAATTAATCCAGATGTGATGTTTCTGATCATTGGGAAAACACATCCGCAGGTCATTCTTTCTGAAGGGGAAAAATACAGAAGTATGCTTGAGACAATGGTTGATGAATTAAAACTCAATCGCCATGTTAAATTTATAAACCGATATCTTCCATTATCAGATTTATTGGAGTATTTGCAGCTCACTGACATTTACTTGTTTACTTCAAAGGATCCGAACCAGGCAGTAAGCGGTACATTTTCTTATGCAATGAGTTGCGCTTGTCCTATCATTTCTACACCAATACCCCATGCTCTTGAAGTGCTCCGGAAGGATACCGGGATTATCATTGATTTTCAAAATTCTAAACAATTGGCTGAAGGCGTGAATCGCCTGATGAGCGATGAACCTTTAAGAAAAGCTTTCAGTTCAAGTACCTTGCAAAGGATCGTTCCGACTGCCTGGGAAAACTCAGCTATCGCTCATGCTTTATTACTTCAAAAAGTGGTAAGGCAATCTAATGATATGAATACTACCGGGCCTGATCGCAAATTGGTTGCATTGAACTATCGATTGCCTGATATTAAACTGGACCATTTAAAAAAGCTTACAACAGATATTGGGATGATTCAGTTTTCAAAAATCAATCAACCTGACCCGGACTCTGGATATACTTTAGATGATAATGCAAGAGCACTGATCGCAGTATGCATGCATTATGAATGGTCAAAGGATGAAGCAGACTTGCATTATCTAAGCATATATCTCGAATTTATAAAACATTGTCAACAACCTGATGGAAGCTTCCTTAATTATGTAGATGTCGATCAGGATTTCACAGATCAAAATCAGGGAGCGAACCTATCAGATGCCAATGGAAGAGCAGTCTGGGCTTTAGGATTTTTAATTTCGAAATATTCATTATTGCCTTTGGAATATGTAAATACTGCAAAGAAAATCTTGCAAAGCAATTTGTCCATTATGGAAGCAATGCATTCTACCAGGGCTATGGCGTTTGCAGTAAAAGGATTGTATTATTATAATACTTTTGCAAAGGACACAGAAGTAACAGATACCATAAAAACATTTGCAGACCGATTGGTGCAAATGTTTCGTCATGAGTCTGATGTCGATTGGAAATGGTTTGAAAGTTACCTCACTTATGCAAATAGCATTTTACCGGAAGCATTGTTGTGTGCATGGCAGGAAACAAAAAATCCGGTGTATAAAGAAATCGCATTATCGTCTTTCGACTTCCTCATTTTACGGACATATAATGATCATGCAATAAAAGTCATCTCAAATAAAAATTGGTTGCAAAAAATTCAGGAACCTGGTTCTGATCATTCAGACCAACATGGTGAACAACCTATTGATATTGCTTATACGATCTTAGCGTTAAGTAGATTTTATAATGAGTTTAACCATAAAACGTATTTGAGAAAAATGACCATTGCGTTCAATTGGTTTCTTGGCAATAACCATCTTCATCAAATTATTTACAATCCCTGTACGGGCGGTTGTTATGATGGTCTTGAAGAACATAATGTGAATCTCAATCAGGGTGCCGAGTCTACACTGAGCTATCTCATAGCCAGATTGACCATAGAGCAGCATTCCGGGAGAGCAGATCATGGAGAACAGATCAAAGATAAGATATGAAATATTGGATAAATTGTAACCGATGTTTGCAAATGGGGGTCACTAAGCTCAGGGTAATTTAAAAAACGAATCAAACGAAATAAGACTTCTATAAGATAGTCGTTTTTAAATTGCGATTCAAGTTAAGAGTTGTATTTGTATGCGCAAATAAAACTTCCAACAACTAGCCCCAACAACTAACAACTAATCATAATCAGGTATTTTCCAGATTGGCTTTTCTCTTTTGTTTTAATTGTTTGTAAAAAGTTGGCGTAAGTCCTGTCACTTTTTTAAACTGGTTGGATAGATGGGCGACGCTGCTATAATGCAATTTATAAGAAATCTCCGTGAGATTGAGTTCGTCATACAGCAGGAGTTCCTTCACTTTTTCAATTTTATGAATGATGATGAATTGTTGGATTGTTATTCCTTTTACTTCCGAAAAAATATTGGATAAGTAGGTGTAATCGTAATTTAATTTTTCGCTGATGTAATCAGAATAATTTGTTTCAGGCAGTTCATCAGAATAATGAATCATCTCGATGATCACATTTTTTATCCGGTCAATCAGGATGCTTCTTTTATCATCCATCAATTCCAAACCTGACTGAAGTAAATTTACTTTGAGGAGTTCACGTTGTTCCTCAGTAATTTCTTCAAGTACATCGACCATGCCGAGGTCAAGGACCACATAATGAAGTCCCAGTTTTTTCAGTTCTTCTTTCACCATCATCTTGCATCTCAAACTCACCATGTATTTAATGTATAACTTCATGTTGCTTTTTATGGAGTGAGAACAAAGACTATTTTAAAGTTTCCTGATGTTAAAGAAAGTATTCTTTTTTGTATGAAAGACCTTTAAAAATACAAAACTTTTGGAATATTGTTGATTTTGGTTAAAATAAATAGAAGTTTTCTTTAAGGTGTTGAAAATAAAATGACCCTTATCAAAACAGAAATAAAAAGTGTGCAAGTCGATTTTCATTATTTGAAATAGCTTGTTTTGTTCAAAGAAATGGTAAGGTTTTATTTCAAGAACTAACTACTGCAAATCAGAATCGTGTTGCTAACTTAATGCTTTCCCATAAATATTCGCAACCTGATCTCAGCATCATGCTGTAATTAAAGATCCACTTCATTCTTAATTCTTCATTTTTAATTATTAATTATTAATTGTTTATGGTCTCCACATCTGGCCTCATTTTTGCTGATTCTATCCGAATATGGACATTTTTCAGCGTTCCATCAAATTACATGAAGAATTAAGAGGGAAAATAACGGTTGAGAACAAGCTGGATATCAGGACGAAAGAAGATTTATCCCTGGCGTATTCTCCCGGTGTAGCAGCCCCCTGTGAGGAAATTCATGCAAACCCGACTAAGGTATATGACTATACCATTAAGGGAAATACTGTTGCTATTTTTAGCGATGGTTCTGCCGTATTGGGCCTGGGTAATATCGGGGCGCATGCGGCTATACCCGTGATGGAGGGAAAGGCCATGCTGTTCAAACGGTTTGCCGGGATCAATGGATTTCCGATTTGCGTCAATACCCAGGATACTGAAGAAATCATATCTATAGTTAAAAATATAGCTCCGGTTTTTGGCGGAATCAATCTTGAAGACATATCATCTCCACGGTGTTTTGAAATTGAAGAGCGATTGCAAAATATAGGCATTCCCGTTTTTCATGATGACCAGCATGGTACGGCAA
>JBGAWX010000118.1:0-10056 GCA_044227375.1 Saprospiraceae bacterium | reverse complement strand
CTTGCAAATAAAACGAAGCATTAATAATTATTTTTTAGCAAAAACAATTGGAATTCTTACTCTTGAATTAACGATTCTTTTTATCTACTATGGCTATACTTTTATAATAGGTATGAACATTCTTTGGATAGATATTAGTTCTTACATTTTAGGCGCCATTTTATGTCAATATCTTACTTATAATGTTTTTAAGCAAAAGCAATACTCTCAGCTTATCAACAATATAAGTTTATGTGCATTTATAGGAATAGGAATACTATTTGCAGTAACAACTTATTATCCGCCTCATATTGCATTATTCAAAGACAATAACCATAATACTTACGGAATTGAAAATGAAAAATAAATTTTTCCTATATTAAGGTATTACCAAAAGCAAGAGTGGTATGCTTCAATGACAGAAAATACAATTCTAGTGTTTAATCTAAACAAGTATCCGATATTATGAAAAAGTTACAATTCAAAGTTAGCATCAATGCACCTGTTGCCGAGGTATATGATTTTATGCTTGGCATGAACAGTAAATCAACTTATGAGCAATGGACTTCTTTGTTTAACCCGACATCTACTTATGAAGGAAATTGGGACAAGGGAAGTAAAATTTTATTTGTTGGAATAGATGAGAAAGGAGAAAAGGGCGGTATGGTTTCCAGGATTGCTGAAAACATTCTCAACAGATTTGTTTCTATTCAACATTATGGTCTTTTAAAAGCTGATAAGGAAATTACAGATGGACCGGAAGTAGAAAAATGGGCAAACGGATTTGAAAACTATACCTTCGAAGAAAACAATGGCCCCGATAACTATCGGGGTACAACCGTTACTGTTGACTTAGACACCGCAGAAGATTTTTTAGATTATATGAACCAGACTTACCCAAAAGCACTCGACAAGTTGAAAGAACTTTGTGAAAAAAAACAATTCTAGAATATCTTACAAAGAAATAATCACAACCAGCAACGTGGTTATGAGAAAGTCCAAGCATGACTCTATATATGAAATCAATCATTTATGAATATTATCTAAGAATCATTATTTTCGTCAATAAATTTATCTTTTTTGAAAGGAGTATCTTATTTAACAGATGAAAGCAATAAGAAAATTGCCGTTCTAATTGATCTACAAAGAACAAGAAGCTATGGGAAGATTTTTGTGACTATACTCTTGCTTCAAAAAGAAAAATGGAACCTTTCAAAGATTGGTTGAAAGTACAAGCTAATCTTAAAGAGAAGAACTTGATATGAACTATAAAATAATTCTTTCTTGTTCAGCGGAAGAAGAATGACATAACCTTCAAAAACGGAAATCCAAAAAATGTCTCATCTATTGATTCTCTTCAAAGCAATCCAAGAACAAAAGAATATTAAAAATTAAAAGGTCCTGAGAAATTTTTCCAAATTAGGAATGGAAATCTTAGAATTCTATACTCTATGAATGATACTAATAAGACAATTAGTATCTTAATGATCAGGAACCGCAAGGATACAAACAAATATGATCCTCCTATAACACTGCATAGACACTACCCCGCCAGGCATCAAAATCATTCTCTCCGGTAGGTTGAGATTATTTTTTTCTTGTAAAAACAAATTAATTTATGTAAGTTTGGCTGCTAATGGCTTTGCGGTGCAACATGTAAAGCCAGTCCAATATCGACTATTAAAAATTCAAATCATGAGATACATTCATTTATTTACAATCATCTTGTTGATTTCCCAACGATGCATTGGCCAGGAATTTAGTTTTCAACTTTACTTTGAAGATGCCGTTGGAACTAAAGATACCCTGACTCTGGGATATGACACCACTGCAACTTATTCTATTGACAATTCCTTTAATGAAATAAAAATCTATTCAATTCCATTCAACAATACATTTGAAGTCAGAACGTCAGATGGATTGCAAGAGAGTAGTGTGCCACCTTCTTTTTATACTAAAAAACAAATAATAGCAAATCCATGTAAAACAACAAAACCTCGATGGATCCAACTTGATGTCAAATGTGATCATTTTCCGATGGTAGTTAAGTGGGATAAAGCACTATTTCAGAATTCATGTAGATTAAAAACTTTTATCACCGATTGGATTACAGGAGATGTAGGTCCTCCGTATCCTCCAACAAATACATTTCTTACGCAATCGGACAGTATTCTATTCAAAACTCATCAAAGTTTTTTAGAATATTTGAATAATGATGATACCATCAAAGTGTTCTACATATCAATTGGGGACGGAGTACCTGCTTTGATAGGCAGTACTATAGAAAGTAAACGTCTCATTAGACACCAGGTTTTTCCTAACCCAACAAGTAATATTGTCCAAATTCAGTTAGATAATGAAATTCAAAAAATAAAATCTATCGATCTTTTTGATCTGTATGGGCATAAACTGATCACTACTGATAAAAAGACTTTGGAGTTGAATACCTTACCCGACGGATTTTATTTCTATAAAATAATTTTCTCGGATAATAAGATTGAAGCAGGGCAAATTTCAAAAATTAACAGCCGATAACAGGCCTTCTGTCCCTATGAATACATTCCAAGCATTCATATAAAATTATGAAATTAAATAGCCTTTTATTTCTGAGCTTATTCATCATATGGTCGTCATGCAATGGTCAAACGAATTCACAATCAACTGCTACGGACATCTTGAATGCACCAGTTGATAAAGGTGATCCTGTGAAGGAACTTGGAAAAAACATCATGCTCATTTATCAGGATAAGAAAAATAATTATTGGTTTGGAAGCTGGGAAAATGGTTTGTACCGGTATGACGGAAAAACAATCCTTCATTTTACATCAAAGAACGCACTTCCGCACAACAGAATTGAAGAAATCAAAGAAGATCATTCCGGCAACATTTATATCAATACCAGCAAAGGCATCTGCAAATTTGATGGACAAACCTTCACTACATTGCCGACAATAGAAAGTAATGAGTGGAAACTACAACCAGGTGATTTGTGGTTCAAAGGAGACAAAGGGCCTTACCGGTATGATGGCAAAATGGCCTATCATTTAAAGTTACCAAAACACTTTATGGAAGGAAAGTCTTTTGAAGTTAATCCAGCACATTCGTGGTCTCCCTATGACATTTATACAATTTATAAAGACAGTCATGGAAATATTTGGTTTGGCACGGCAGTTTTAGGAGCGTGTTGCTACAATGGAAAAACTATAGCCTGGATTTCAGAAGAAGATGTTACAGAACTTCACGATGGGCCTTCCAATGGAGTACGCTCCATCATTGAGGATAAAGATGGTTTTTTTTGGTTTAATTCAATGTATCGCTATAATGTGTACCATAACAAGAACAAACAAACATTTTACAGCAAAGAAAAAAGCATTGGTAGTTTAGACGGAAAGCAGGATGGTGATTTTTATGAATATTTATCTATTGCCAAAGACAACAATAATGAGCTTTGGATTGCCACATACATGAACGGAGTATGGCGATTTAATGGAAAGAACATTGTTCATTACCCTGTGCAGGACGGAACGAAAGACATTTCTATTTTTTCCATATACAAAGACAACAATGGCGATTTATGGCTTGGTACTCATGAAAATGGTGCATTCAAGTTTAATGGAACAACATTTGAAAGATTTAAACAATGATAAAAGAAAAAAGGCAGCGGCTAACAGACGTCTTACTTTGGCGGGCTGACATCTTGACGGTTAGCAATATTCTTCTTAACTTTAATCCTACTTGCAGACGGACATTCGGTTTTTAAACCGCACAAGCAAATTGATTATCAATAAACCCATTATGATAAACGAGATTATATATGATGATGACATAATTGCAGTAAGAATATCAAGTCAAGCAGATCGCGATGATATATTACAAATTTCATTACGTTATTGTGCACCGAAAGACGTAAAAGACAAAAATGGGGAAGTTATTGGTCACCTCATGAATAGAATGGGAGGAGAAACGGATTGGTTTATTCTACCACATACATTTGGAGCGGAAATTGGTAGAAAATTGTTTGAACAGTATAACGCGGGTCTAGATGGCTTCAACAAAAATGCTGTCCTAATATTAAAACAATGGTTGATAGATATGGAAGTGATTCATGTTGCTATGTGTTATTAGAGGTTTTTACATTTTTTAAACAGTCTCCTCATAAAAACATCCATGCCGGATTTTATTCAATTCTGTAATCAACTTTCACCATTGGACAAAGTGGCAACTGATGATCTGTTAGAAAAACTTAAAACCAATACATTTCAAAAAGGAGACTATCTGCTGAAAGACCGGAGTGTTTGCAGACATCTATATTTTATTGACAAAGGGCTGTCAAAAACTTTTTTTAACCGGGATGGTAAAGAATTCATCATGCGTTTCTTTCCTGAAAATATAATGTTTACAGTGCTGGACAGCTATATTACTCAAACACCGTCAAATTACATGATTCTTGCTTTAGAGGAAACGACCGTTACCTGCTTAAATAAAGAAGATATGGAGGCGCTTTGCAAAAAGCATCATTGCATAGAAACCTTCTTTAGAAAGTTAGTTTCATTTGCCGCTTTAAATATGATGAAGCGCATCAGTGAAATGCTTGAAGAAAATGCTACAGAACGATACAAGCACTTTATTAAAGAGAACAGTCCGTTACTTCAACGCATCAGCCTGGGTGACCTGGCAAGCTATCTGGGCATCACTCAAGTAACTTTAAGCAGGATAAGATCTAAAAAGTGATTTTTTAACATTTGTAAAAAGATTGCTCATTTATTGATTGGAATTTTGCACCAACAAAATATACAATCATGAAAAATCTACAACCAATTCAAAAAATCAGTTTAGTGGCAGCCATTGCCATGTGCATCATTGCACCTACAATGGGTTACATCAAAATCGGCCTTCCACCTGTAATCATTGTCGGCGGTTCTGCAGTGATCGGTTTCATATTTTGGTATTTCACCTACCTTAAAAATCCAACCGATCCTAAAATCATTTTACCTCTTTTCATATTGACAGTGGCCGGTTTACAAATTCACATTGTCGAAGAATATCAAACCGGCTTTGGACCTGCAATGAGCAGGCTGTTCGATATTCCATGGAGTGAAAAAAGTTTTATCATGGTTTTTGCACTCGTTGGTCCAACGATTTACACATTGACCACACTTGGACTATATTATCGAATTCCACTCGCAGGTTTTATTGCCTGGTTTATATTTATAGGTCCGGGATTGGCGGAGTTTACACACTTTATATTTCCGCTTTTACAACCTCAGCTGGAACCAAACAATTTAGACAGCATCTCCCAAACAATCAATGGAACAGAAATCACCAATATGCCTAATTATTATATCAAATCAACAGGGCAGTATTATTTTTCAGGAATGTATACAGCCGTTTTACCGATGTTACCTGGTATGTATGCAATTTATCGATTGACAAAAGAATATAGAATACAATCCAAACTGGCAGTTCGGCAAAATAATTACAAGACTTCAACCATTAACAATTAATCATTGATAATTAAATTCAATTCCTAACAACAAGAATAAATATTAAATGAAATCCATCAATATTCAAGCACCGGTAAAGTGCAACAAAACAATCTCCATCAACGCGACACCTAAAAAAGTTTGGGACCTACTTACAGATATAGATCATTGGCCAGACTGGCATTCTGAACTTAGCCAAACCCAACTAAATGGAGCATTCAAATCCGGTACCGGTTTCGTCTGGAAAAACGGCAACACAACCATTCATTCTAAACTACATTCCGTTGAACCGATGAATCACTTTGGCTGGACAGGTAAAGCATTTGGTTCATTTGCCATTCACAACTGGACGCTTACAGAAACAAATAATCAAACTCTTGTAACAGTAGATGAAAGTATGGAAGGTCTTTTAGTAAAACTTTTCAAAAAACAGTTTAGTAGAATTTTGAATAATGGTTTACAAACCTGGCTTGACCTGCTTAAAAAAGAATCTGAACGGAAATAAAAATTCGAATGAAATTGGCACCAAAAGCTTTTAAGATGTACTTAAATCCGAATATACATTTCCGTCAAAAAACTTTTATCATGATCACAAGATTTATAAAAAAGATAACTTTTTTTGTTTCATCAAATTTTAAGTTTTATTTTTGACTTTAGCACATCTAGCATGAATGTGTGGTTCAAATTCACTTTGGAAAAGCTTCGACAATACTGCTACTCCGGCTTAAATGAAAATAACAAACAAAAAAGTAATCAATAAATGACAACCAAAATTAAACCCATCTATTACCTCGCTTTAGGAATTGTAAGCATTACTGCTTCCCACTTGACGATTAACATTGATCTAGCTGGATGGATTGCTTGCGTTCCTTTCTTAATTTATCTTCAATTAACTAAAGGTATCAAGTCAAAATTGCTGTTTCTGCTTGGCCTTATTGTTGCCTGGTCATTTTGCATTGTGAAAATAGTTTCTCCTCCCATGCCTTTCATGATGGTATTTCTGTTTTCAATTCCAATCAGTCTGTTTCAATTACCCGGCTATTTACTATGGGACAAATTTAAAGACCGGTCATGGTCCACATTTTTATTCCCTTCAATGATGATCATAATGGAATGGATACAATATACATTTACGCCATTTGCAAGTTGGGGCGTTGCTGCTTATACGCAGGCACATACCCTTTCACTCATGCAAACGGTTTCACTTTTAGGTATGGCAGGTTTAAGTTTTCTGATTTATTGGGTGAATATTTCTATTGCAGAAATTGCACACAAGAGATACACAACGTTGCTCACTTTGCAAATACCTCTTGCTATGACCATCTTGTTTGTTGTATTTGGCTCATTGAGATATGATTTTAGTAAATCAAAAGGCAGAGATACAATATGTGCCGCAGCAATTGGCACCGATTCGAATGTAAGCGGTTACCCCTTGCCGTCTAAAGAAACTAATGATAAAGTAAAGCAGGTATTATTTGACCGGACACGTCTTGCAGCAACCAGTGGAGCTAAACTTGTAGTCTGGAACGAAGGTTCAACATTCATAATGCCAGATGAGGAAAGTGTTTGGAGAGATTCTTTATCATCACTTTCTAAAGGACTACAAATTTCGTTGATAGCGGCTTTCATTGTTCCTCTTTCCGAATCTCCAACGCAATACAAAAACCAGTATTTGTTTTATGATTCAACAGGAACTTTATTATTCACTTATAATAAACATCAACCGGTTCCAGGTGAGCCTGCCATAAAAGGAACAGAGCCATTGAAAGTTTTTGAAGTTGCCGGAGTCACAACGGGTGCTGTCATTTGTTATGATTACGACTTTCCTTATCTCGCAAAAGGTTTTGGTTCATTGAATGCGGACTTAGTTGCTGTTCCTTCTTCCGATTGGAGGGGAATTGATCCTCTGCATTCCAGAATGGCTGCTTTCAGAGCTGTTGAACAAGGTCATTCCATTTTGCGTTCGACGCGTTTTGGTTTGTCGGCCGCTATTACTCCTTATGGTGAATTCACTTCGCAAATGAGCAGTTTTGACAATAACAACAAACTGATGATAGCGCATTTACCCGTCAAAGGAGTAACAACAATTTATTCTTTGATCGGAGATCTTTTCGTTTATATCTGTATGTGCTTTATTGCATTTTTTCTGCTTACTCAGTTTCGTTCCGGTAAATCTGAAAGCCATTTGATATAAAAGTTGTGTATGTAAATTACCTTCTATCTTTACCACAATGAATCAACCCTTCAAAATATTCAGACTGGAAAAGGAGGAAGCCAAAAAAATTATGGCGGCACCTGATGAACCTCATAAACACGATTTTGAGGAGTTGATCATCGGAATAGAAGGCAAACTTGAACATTTTATTGATTTTAAAACCACCCACATTGAAGCTCCTTACATAAGTTTTGTCACAAAAGGAAAAGTGCATCGCGTGATCCCGCAATTGCATGATGGAAAATGTACCATCTGGGTTTTGCGATTTAAAAGTGAATTCATTCCTGAAACTACATTTCAATTGTATTCATACTATCATGATCATGCAACAATTAAAATGTCATGCGGACCTTGTTTCAATCGTTTGGTGACTCTCTGCGAAATGATTGATGGTGAAATGAATCAGGACATTCCGGATTACGGCGTGGTCCGACATTTATTGAGTGCATTGTTCACCATGATCGAATCTGAGCGCAGGAAAACAGAACCTGATGAACCCGGAATTCAGAAAACACAAAACATTACTTTCAAAAATTTTTTGAAAATTCTCGAAGAAAATTTTCACCGGCCGGAAGGTGTTGAATTTTATGCGGAGAAATTATTCATGTCAGCTAGAAATCTGAACCTGATTTGTCAGAATATACTTCAAAAAAGCGTTTCCGAAATCATTGAGACCCGCAAACTCATTGAAGCCAAAAATCTCCTGATCCACACGGATAAAACCATTTCAGAAATTGGATACGACCTGGGCTATAATGAAAAAGCCTATTTTACCAATGTCTTTAAAAAGAAAAGTGGACAAACACCTTCGGAATTCCGCGAAGAAATGAAAAAACTCATTTCCTGATATCACAACACTATTTCCGATAAGTATTACCCTCCTGCTTTTGACTTGCCGGAACTTTGCAGTGTCAATTTTGACAATCATTAAAAATACAAAAAATGAAAAATCTAACGACAACCATTTTAATGGCTATGATTTTGATTTATACAATTGGGAGTTTTACCGGTTGTACTCAAACCGGAAAAACTGCTGTCAGTCAATCTGAAATGGATTCACTGCGAAATCAAATCAAACTTCTAACCTCAGGAAATGAAATCATAGCAGGAAATCTTGATAAATTCGATACACTCGACTTCACCGTGTTCAGCAATCAGGAATGGATGAGATTTCATGAAAGCCATTCCAAAGACATTAAAGTGTACTGGCCGGATGGACATATGACAAGCGGTCTTGAACAACACATTGAAGACCTGAAGATGTTGTTTGTATATGCTCCTGATACCAGAATTAAAGAGCATCCCATTCGCTTTGGTTCTGGAAACAAGACTGCTGTAACCGGAGTATTTGAAGGCACATTTACAAAACCCATGCCGATTGGAAATGGAAAATTTATTCAACCAACAGGTAAAGCATTCAAAATGCCGATGGCAACTATTGGCATCTGGGGGCCTGATGGGACCATGGTGGAAGAACACCTGTTTTGGGATAATCAAACCTACATGAATCAAATTGGATTAGGCAAATAATCATTTAGCTCACAAATAAAAATCTAAAAATGGAAACTTTAACAAAAAATCCAGCAACCGTAAAAACAATAACAAAATGGATCCTGGATCCTTCGCACAGCGAAATCACCTTCAAAGTAAAACACCTGATGATCACTAATGTAAAAGGTGTATTCAGAAATTTCAATGCGGTAATAGAAGGTCTTGATTTTACAAATTCAAAAATACACGCAATCATCGATGCAGCATCAATCTCAACCAATGATGATCAGCGCGACGGGCATTTGAAATCAAATGACTTCTTTGATGTAGAAAATCATAAGGAAATTTCCTTTGAAGGAACATCATTCACTAAACGTATTGATGAAATTTATAAGTTGAACGGAATGCTAACGATAAAAGGCATCCGTAATGAAATTTTACTCGATGTTGAATTTGGCGGTATCAATAAAGATCCCTGGGGAAATGAGAAAGCGGGATTTTCTATAAATGGAAAAATAAATCGCAGAGACTGGGGATTAAACTGGAATGCAGTTTTGGAAACCGGAGGAGTTTTAGTCAGTGATGAAGTCTCAATTAATGCTGAAGTACAATTCATTAAGCAATCGTAATTTTGCAAACGACATTAAAAATGAATCGCAAACAATTTCTTCGATCACTGGCCATTTTGCCATTAGCAGGAGCAGCTATGAAATTATATGATTTACATAAAATGACAGACCGATTGGACAGCACCGCAAAAATGCCGGTCTTGTTTCTGGGTCACGGCAGTCCCATGAATGCCATAGAAGAAAATGAATTTGTAACAGGATTCAGAACCATTGGCAAAGAAATACCAAAACCCAATGCCATATTGTGTGTGTCCGCACA
>JBGAWX010000117.1:0-10130 GCA_044227375.1 Saprospiraceae bacterium | reverse complement strand
AAGCCGCGGTAAGGATATCGATGCGGCATGTGGGCAACTGGCTAATGAGAAGGAGATCTGAATTTGAACCAGGAACTATGAGATCTGAGATCTGAGATGTTGATATTTATTAGACGAAGGAAAAGAAATGACATGTCTTATTCAAATGCTTAGATGTAAATATATCATTTCCATCTCTCCAGTTCAAATCTCTGATCTCAGATCTCAGATCTAATATTCAAATCTAATTCATCGTTGGTAACTCATTCACCTGGAATGTCGAAAGCTGTTCAAACTGTCGAATGCGTTCGTGAAGTTGTTGCTGTTTCAGGTTGCGGAGATTTTTTAAACTGAAATCTTCTACACAGAATGATGCCATGGTGGATCCGTAGATGATTGCAGTCTTCATATTCTGATAACTGATATCATTTGTCCTGGCAAGATAACCAATCATTCCTCCAGCAAAACTATCTCCTGCTCCCGTCGGATCAATGACATCAGGTACAGGCAATCCCGGTGCAAAAAAGATTTGTTCATCATGAAACAACAAGGCGCCATGCTCTCCTTTTTTAATCACTAAAAAGGCAGGACCCATTTTATGAATTTTAGTTGCTGCTCGGACTAAGCTGTGTTCCCCTGATAGTTGTCTGGCTTCTTCATCATTTATAGTAAGCACATCCACTCTGGCGATGACCTCCATCAACTTCTCAAGCGTATTGTTCATCCAGTAATTCATGGTGTCGAGAATGATCAGTTTTGGCTTTGATTTCAACTGATCCAGCACGGCCAATTGGATGTCGGGAGTGAGATTGCCCAGCATAATGTACTTGCTGTGTTTATAACTTTCAGGCAATACCGGATTGAAGTCTGCAAGGACATTGAGATCAGTAACTAACGTATCCCTGTTGTTCATGTCCTTGTGGTACTTTCCCGCCCAATAGAAGGATTTCTTGCCTTTGACTTTGACCAATCCATCCATATTGACGCCTCTGGCTTCAAGGGCTTTGATCTCAGCATCCGGAAAATCATCGCCAATGATAGAGACCAGGTTGATTTTATCATACCAATACGACGCCGCCCAACTGATATAAGTACAGGCACCACCTATTACTCTGTCTTCAGAACCAAAAGGCGTTTGAATCGAATCAAATGCCATGGTTCCTATCGTTAATATACTCATTGAAATACCTATTGATTATTTATAAAATTAAACCATTCTTATTTGACTTTTATCATCAATCTAATAAATCATTATCCACATTTTTTAGATAGATATTTTAAACTCAAATTAACTATCAAAAGAAAATCAATTAGAATCAGAAGACCGACGCTTCAATCAAAAAGACACCAAAAATAACACATTCTTATCTTTTATTACATCTATTAAAGTTTCTGATGTATTCTCTAAGTGATTCAAAAAAAAAGAGTGATCATTATAACATCATCACTCTTTTGAATCTTATGTGTTTATAACCTTAGAAGCCGATACGAATTCCGGCATTTCCAATAAAATAATCGACAGAACTATCGGCTTTTTGTGTTTCGATAAATTTGGTTATACCGATCTTATACCCGATATCAACGAACAGAATGCTGAAATCCAATCCAGCTCCGATAATTGCAGATACATAAAAATTCTTGATATCATCTTTAGTGATATCGCTAAAGACCCCATCAATCTTTTCACTTACATTAAATGCAAAATTCGGACCGGCAAAAAGGCGCAAGCCGAATGCTTTTTGATCATCATCTTGAAGCAATTTCAAACCGATCATGATCGGGACATCAATTTTACTCACTTCAATATCTCCAAAATTTTCAATCTGCAATTTGGTTGTACTGAAACTCAATCCTGGTTGCACATAAAACGGTCGACCAATTTGCAGATCTGCTCCAAAATGCAAACCGGTTTTCCCTTTTATAGATCCGTGAACTGATTCATAATCGAAGCTCGCAAAGTTTACTCCTACCTGTGGTCTTAGTGATACCTGTGAAAATAAAGCAACACTAGTTACCAGCAGCACAATCAACGAATAAATACAACGCCTCATAAAATTTTGTTTTAAGTGAATAATTTAAATCTAACAGCCCATTGATTTAATTGTTTGAATACCCTGTAAAAATTAATAGATCTATTCGAGACAACATTCCATTCCTGATTTAAATATTCGTTTGAGATTCATATCAATTTTCAGAATAGTGTTCATTGATAAAGATTTAGTCAAACAACTTTCCATAACAGGTCATTCACGATTACAAGAACTTCAGCTTAATAAATACAAATTCAAGGTTGGATTCAGGAAGCCTGTCTTCTGCGACTGTTAGTGCATCATCCGTAAAAGTCATAAAATGTCCATAAAAAAAGCCCGGAATCGAAGATTACCGGGCTTTTGGCGCCTCCTCTTGGGCTCGAACCAAGGACCTGCGGATTAACAGTCCGACGCTCTAACCAACTGAGCTAAGGAGGCATTTTTTAATCGGAGTGCAAATATAAATTCAATAAATGATTCGGTAAAATTATTTCTGTTCGCTGGTCAAAACAGACCCTATCAATGCCCTGTTCATCCGGGCTATATTTTCCAGGCTGATTTCCTTAGGACATTCGGCTTCACAGGCTCCTACGTTGCTGCAATACCCGAAGCCTTCTTCGTCCATCTGTTTGACCATATTCTGAACTCTGGTGAGGTTCTCGATTTTGCCCTGGGGCAATAGACCTAAATGGGACACTTTGGCAGAGGTAAATAACATCGCCGACCCATTGGGACAGGCAGCTACACAGGCTCCGCAGCCTATACAAGCAGCCGCATCAAAGGCAAAGGAGGCATGGTCCCGGTTTACCGCTATTGAATTGCCATCCGGGGCCTGACCTGTATTCACTGAGATATACCCTCCGGCCTGTATAATCCGGTCAAATGCCGTACGATCCACAACCAGATCTTTGATCACAGGAAACGACCTTGCACGAAATGGTTCAATGACAATTTCATCCCCCTCCTTAAAAAACCTCATATGCAACTGACAGGTGGTCGTTGCTTTGTTCGGTCCATGAGGCCTGCCATTGATGACCATACTACAAGCTCCGCATATTCCTTCTCTGCAATCATGATCAAACGCCACCGGTTCTTTCTTTTCTGCAATCAATTGCTCATTGAGTACATCCAGCATTTCAAGAAATGACATGTGCTCGTTTGCATTCACTTTGTAAGTTTCAAATGCTCCTTTTGATGATTGATTTTTTTGTCGCCAGATTTTTAGTTGAAGTTTCATCCGAATTAGTTTTCAGTTTTCAGTTGGCAGTTGGCAGTTGGCAGTTTTTGTTCGCCTATGTCAATGAAAATTAATTTATCATTTAATATTTTTTTTGGATCCAAATTTTTCCGGATTATTGATCATAAATTGAATCAATTTCCCAATTTCTTTGTAATCGCTAATCAATTTTTTTCCAATAGATTCTTGTAAGTAATTACATTCAATTGCGAATTCAATCCAAACCATTGTTTCGCTATTTTCCATATCCGCATCTGATAACTTTGCAATAAAATGTAAAGGATAAGGTCTTTTGCGATATGCTTCAACAATATTTACACAAACAGATCTCGAAGACCTTCTTACTTGATCAATTAAACTATATTTTTCCTCTTTTGGAAATTCTTTTGTTATTTCAAATATTTTCATAGCTAATGAAAACGATTTTTCATATACTTTCAAATCCTTATAATCTCCCACTTCATTTATTAAATTTATTATACTTTATTGAAAGAACCGCCAACTGCTAACTGCTAACTGCTAACTGAAAACTATTTATAACTCCTGCTCGCAATTTTTATATTCTCAAATTCCAATTCCTCTTTTATCAATTGTGGTTCTTCATTAAGATCTTTCCACATCCATGCTGCAACGTAAGCATAGTGATCATCATCACGTAAGGTTTCGCCTTCTCCGGTTTGAAACTCTTCGCGAAAATGTCCGCCGCAGGATTCCTTTCTGTTTAATGCGTCAACAATCATGAGTTCGCCGAGCTCAAGAAAATCAGCAACACGTCCTGCTTTTTCTAATTCAGGATTGAATTCATCTGCAGTACCGGGAACAAATACATCGGACCAGAATTCGTTGCGGAGTTCTCTGATAATCGCTCTCGCTTGTTTTAATCCTTCTTCATTTCTTGCCATGCCGCAATAATCCCACATGATTTTTCCAAGTCTTCTGTGAAATGATTCTACAGTATGCTTTCCTTTTATGCTGATCAGTTTGTTCAAACGTTCTTTAACCGCTGATTCTGCCTGTACAAATTCAGAATTGTTAGTATCTGTTTTTGGTGTCCGGATTTCCTGGGAAAGAAAATTACCAATAGTATAAGGCAACACAAAATATCCATCGGCAAGACCTTGCATTAATGCGGATGCCCCCAATCTGTTGGCACCGTGATCAGAAAAATTGGCCTCACCGATTGCAAACAATCCAGGAATATTAGTTTCAAGATTGTAATCCACCCAAAGTCCACCCATGGTATAGTGTACTGCAGGATATATTTTCATTGGAGTCTGGTAAGGATTTTCGCCAGTGATTTTTTCATACATCTCAAACAGGTTGCCATACTTTTCTGCAATAACTTCTTCACCCAATTTGATAATGGTTGCATCATCAGGATTCGGGATATTCAATACATTGGCTTTTGATTTTCCATAACGCTGAATCGCAGCACCGAAATCGAGATACACCGCCAATCCGGTAGGACTCACTCCCAATCCTTTATCACATTCGACTTTTGCAGCACGTGATGCTACATCTCTTGGTACTAAATTTCCAAAGGCAGGATATCGTCGTTCCAAAAAATAATCACGGTCTGCTTCTGCAATTTCGGTTGCTTTCATTTGACCCTTGCGGATTTTTTCAGCATCTTCTTTTTTTGCCGGCACCCATACCCGACCATCATTCCGCAAGGATTCTGACATCAAAGTCAACTTCGATTGATAATCTCCTGAAACCGGAATGCATGTCGGATGGATTTGAGTAAAGCAAGGATTTCCCATGAATGCACCATTGCGAACCGCTTTCCAAATTGCAGTGGCATTGCATCCCATTGCATTTGTGGAGAGGTAAAATACATTACCATAACCACCGGTTCCAAGGACCACGCAATGGGCACCAAAGCGTTCGAGTTTGCCTGTCAATAAATTTCTGGCAATAATTCCCCTTGCTTTTCCATCAATCACCACGAGCTCCAGCATTTCATGACGGTTGTACATCTTGACGGAACCCAATGAGATTTGTCTGCTCAATGCCTGGTAAGCACCGATTAATAATTGTTGTCCGGTTTGGCCGCGTGCATAAAAAGTTCGGCTGACTTGCACACCACCAAATGATCTGTTTTCCAACAATCCACCATATTCTCTTGCGAAAGGAACACCTTGCGCAACAGCCTGATCGATGATTGCACCACTTACTTCAGCAAGTCTGTATACATTGGCTTCACGCGCACGATAGTCTCCACCTTTGATTGTATCATAAAACAATCTGAACACGCTGTCACCATCATTCATGTAATTCTTTGCAGCATTGATTCCTCCTTGTGCTGCAATACTGTGTGCACGTCTTGGACTGTCATGAAAAGTAAAGCAATGCACCTGGTATCCCAACTCACCAAGACTTGCTGCTGCAGCTGCACCTGCTAAACCGGTGCCCACGACGATGACGTCAAGTTTTCTTTTATTAGCGGGAGAAACCAGTGCTACTTTGGATTTGTAGGTACTCCACTTTTCTTCGAGTTTTCCCTCAGGAATTTTTGAATTGATTTTAAGCATACAAAAATCAGCTTTGTATAAGATAGACATACACCGGTAAAATGGCAAATCCGAAAGGAATCAATATGGCATATAAAATGCCCAACCATTTTATCAGCGGATTGTATTTTTTGTGATTTAATCCCAATGATTGAAAAGCAGAATGGAAACCATGAAATAAATGCATAGCCAGAACGATCATGCTGATGACATAAAAGATCACGAACGGTAGATTTTTAAAAGCTTCCAGCACCGGTGTGTAAAGATCTTTATACATGTGATCTTTGCCGGGATACTGCACCAAAGGCAGATTACCCAATTTCATTTGTAACCAGAACTGATACATATGGATCATCAGAAAAATAAAAATGATGATGCCAAGATGAATCATGTATTTTGCAAAAAAACTTTTATTCACATTACTGCGGACTGCATATCCTGATCCTTTTGCTTTGCGGTTTTCCCATGCGAGGTAAATGCCCTGAAATGTATGCAACAATATTGTGAAATACAAAGTATATGAAATGATTTTGATAACAGGATTGTGCGTCATGAAATAAGTATACAAATTGAATTGCATGCCCTGGTCATCCAACATTAACTGAAAATTTCCGAGTAAATGAACAATCAGGAACAACATGAGGAAAATTCCGGAAAGGCTCATGACTACTTTTCGTCCGATAGACGATTTAAATAAAAAATCAAACAACCACTTCATAAGGAGATTATACTATTGGCTCTGCAAATCTATAACATGAAGACCAAAAAGCTTAGCCATTGGAAGAAACAAATATCATTTCAGTGCTTGATCCAGATCATTTTTAAGATCTTCAACATCTTCAATGCCTACACTTAACCGGATCAATGAATCCGTGAGCCCATTAGCTATCCGTTCTTCTCTGGGAATGGATGCATGGGTCATGCTGGCTGGATGTCCGATTAAGGATTCAACACCTCCCAGTGATTCTGCGCAGGCAAACCATTTTGTATTGGACAATACTTTTTTTGCAGATTCAAACAATCCATCCTTTAGATCGAACGAAATCATCGCACCAAAATCTTTCATTTGTGATTTCGCAATATGATGATTGGGATGTGATGTAAAACCCGGATATAAAACTCGTGAAATTTTTGGATGAGTTAATAAATATTCTGCAAGTATGCTTGCATTTTCACATGATCTTTGAATTCTCAAATGCAGCGTTTTGATTCCTCTCAATATTAAAAAGCAATCCATAGGTCCTGGTACCGCTCCACTTGCATTCTGAATAAATTTTAGTTGTTCGTACAAGTCTTTTGTCTTTGCAATCACTGCGCCATGAACAACATCAGAATGCCCACCCAGATATTTGGTGGCAGAATGCAGGACAAGATCCGCTCCTAAATCCAGTGGATTTTGCAAATAAGGTGAAGCGAAGGTATTGTCTACACACACCAATATGTTTTTCTCTTTGGCTATTTTACATACTGCAGTAATATCAATGATATTCAATAGTGGATTTGTTGGAGTTTCAATCCAGATCAATTTGGTATTGGATTGAATTTGGGATTTGATAAAATCAATATCCTGCATCGGAATGAAACGGCTTCCAACTCCAAAATTTTGGAATATTCTGACCAACAGCCGGTATGATCCTCCGTATAAATCATTTGTTACCAACACATCATCCCCATTCTTCAATAGTTTGATAACAGCATCCATCGCTGCCATTCCACTCCCAAAACAAATACCGCCGTAACCATTTTCGAGCGCTGCCAGATTTTCTTCTAATGCCTGACGCGTTGGATTTTGAGTGCGTGCATATTCAAATCCTTTATGATTGCCCGGACCATCCTGTACATAAGTAGAAGTCTGATAAATCGGTGTCATGATAGCACCCGTTGAAGGATCCGGATGCACTCCGGCGTGAATAACTTTTGTATTGAATTTCATCTTATCACTTTAGAAAAACGTAATCGTAATTGCAGCAAAACCTTCGATGTCTTAAGAGCCACGAAGGTTTCGCTACGAGTATGATAAATTTTGTGGGTTAGTTCTTTGAAAGAATATCAAATAGCGTTGTTTTTTTATCAAGAACCAGATAGACTAAGTAATTTCCACTGGTAAGTTGATTTAGATTCAGGTGAAGCGCTTCATTTGCTTTCAACTCACCATTCATTACGGTTTTCCCATCTGCATTGATTAGAGCATATGTTGCAGTATTAAATTGCACATTCTGACATTCAACAGTTACCTGGTCTGAAACTGGATTGGGAGTTATGGACAATTTTAATTTTGATTCAAGAATATCTTTACTTGAAACAATTTCTTGTTTGTGGGTATATTCAATGGTTGTATCGGTGACCAATCCGGTAAAATTTTCAACTTCGCTAATATCTAAAGTTGCAAGAGGATGACCAAATCCCGATGCCAACCAGTTGTAGGTAAAAGAAGTTGAACCAAAAGGAATTCCTGCAAATGAAACTTCGCGAATTTGTACCGTTTTCATTTTGATTACAGGAAATGTACCATCATTAGTAGTCATCATTCCCCATGCATCAACTGTTGAATTGGATTGCACATCCAATTTGATAACAAATGTATCAATTTGATATTCTGCATTCGAACTGTTTTGAAAATTGGAACTGAAATTCAGTGGAAATGCAACAAACTTGTATTTAGGAGATAAAATGATATCTGACATATCATTATGAGATCCCAACCAATACAATCCACTGGAATTTTTTTCAAACATGGTATATGAATTATCGGTATTTGGAACATTAACCAATGCCATATTGCATCCGGGATAACTACTTTTAAATGGTAAATTATCAACAGCAATGTATTCCGTTGTATCTCCTTCTTCAAAGGTGCCTCTCAGATCCCATGATTTATTTCCTCCCGTTTCAATCAAATGATTGAGGTCGTAATTCCCCGGGTCGACCAACGATCTTGTATAAATTCTAAGTCCAACACGTGGACCGTCATTTTCAGTATACGTAATCTGTGCATTCACAGAAAAGTAAAGGCAAATAACAAAAAGAGTAAATAATTTTTTCATGTGTTTTAATTTTAATTTCAAGGTTACAAAACAAAGTATAATTTATGTATTGTCATTCAATCGATGAGCGAATAACATATTTTTAATAATTTAATATTGCATTTCCACTGAAACCCCTTTTGAGGAGCCTCCCAATTGGGCATGTTTTGAAATTTTTACTTTACAATGCTGAATCCGTTTGTCCATATTTTTCAAACTGCGGATCAAATGCAGCGCTATGGATTCTAAAAGTCGATGCCCCTGATTCATCTCGTGTTCAACTGTTTTGTATATTGCTGTGTAATCAATGGTATCTTTCAATTGTATGGAATCCGAAACAGGCATTTGAAAGTTTATGGACAGGTCAACTGCCAATTCGGTGTTCCATTTGGATTCAACAGGATAAAGTCCGTATTGCCCATGAAACCGGAGTCCTGATAGTTCAATTGTCAATTTTTGCTCTGGTTCCATAGATTATTAACAAGCTGTTTTATATCCTCCCAATGAGAATCTTAATTTTGTGCAAAATTGATCAAAAGCAATGACTTCTAAAACAAAAGCTGCGGACCGTTACGAGGGACATGATTATTATTTGGTAGACGACCTCCTTTCCGAGGACCATCTATTGGCCCGTCAGGCAGTCCGGGATTGGGTCAAACAGGAAGTCAGCCCGATCATTGAAGAGTATTCCAATAAAGCGGAATGTCCCAGGCACCTGTTTAAAGGCCTTGCAGAAATTGGCGCCTTTGGTCCCAGTCTGCCCAGTGAATATGGCGGCGGAGGCATGGATGAAATCGCTTACGGAGTGATCATGCAGGAACTCGAACGGGGTGATTCCGGAGTACGCTCTATGGCGTCCGTTCAAGGTTCGTTAGTCATGTTTCCGATTTACAAATTCGGATCAGAGGACCAAAAAAAGAAGTATTTGCCGAAATTGGGATCCGGAGAGTTTATAGGCTGTTTTGGTCTGACCGAACCGGATTTTGGTTCAAATCCTGCCGGAATGGTGAGCAATATCAGAGATGACGGCGATTCCTATATTCTCAATGGAAGTAAAATGTGGATCACGAATTCGCCGGTAGCCGATGTCGCGGTGGTTTGGGCTAAAAATGAAGCCGGTGAAATCATGGGCATGATTCTGGAGAAAGACATGAAAGGGTATTCAGCTCCGGAGATCCATGGGAAATGGTCTTTGAGGGCATCCATTACGGGGGAGTTGGTTTTTGAAGATGTCCGGGTACCCAAAGCAAATATTTTGCCCAATATCAAAGGAATGAAAGGACCCCTTTCCTGTTTGTCGAAAGCACGATATGGTATTGCATGGGGAGCCATTGGAGCAGCCCTGGAT
>JBGAWX010000116.1:0-10164 GCA_044227375.1 Saprospiraceae bacterium | reverse complement strand
GGTAACTGCAACAAAACTTGCAGATTGAACAAACTCAACACCATGTGCAAATTCATTGTCGTAATTGGTACCCACCAGAGTCAACACCGTAGTATTCCAGTTTTCTACTGCGGCTTCAGAACCTCTTTTTTGAAAAACTGTAAAATCATTTGATATCGCAATTTCAACCTGTGCACAATGGTTACGCTCGGTAATTTGGTTTTGAACTTCATTGCCTTTCTCCTGCAATAATTTCAAATTGTTTTTGTACAACTCATAACCACATTCAATTCCTGTATTTTGAATGATGTTGTCTTTATTATAAATGATCAAATAATCAGAAGGCAAAGAAGGATCCATTCCATTAGCCGGTTCAATAAAGAAGCTTGCGCCACCTTCTTCAACCATTCCAGCGATATAATTGTCCGCTACAACCAATCTCGCTTCACCTCCACGGGCAGACCTTAAATAACCAATCATTGGAGTGTTGGCAGGTTTACGATGCAAGGTAACGACCCCGTGTTCAGTTCCCAGTCTCAGGATGTAATCTCCTGTATGGATGTCATGTTCAAACATCTCTAGATTCCAATCCAAATCCTGTGCTTGCAGATGAAGAAAATGTTGGTTACTTCTTGAAATCATCGATGACTTGAGTTGATCGTAGTTAATCTTGACCAACTTATAATCAAAAAATAGTTTGTTTAATGGAGAACTTTTGTCCACTTTTACACTACTCAATTCGATAGATTGACCAGTTAGATTCTGTGAAAAAAAAGTAAATGCTAAAAATAGAAAACCAAATCCCTTAAGTTTCATATGTTTAAGTTAAAAGTCCTGTAAAATTAGAGAATTAATTCCATTTTTGACGGGCCTTTTCTAGCCAAATTATAAAATTAACTAAAATAATATTTAAAATAATGAAAAACAGCTATTTATACCGAATATTGCCATGCATCCTGCTTCTGATTTTCGGGCTGCACTTCGAGGCCGTTTCACAAGCTAAACGCAGTAGTAAAAACAAAGAAAAAAGCGATTGGGTAAAAGACCTCTGGTTCGGTGGTGGAATCAACCTGGGTTTTAGTTCAGATTCGTACAACAGCATTTTTGGCTTCGGCATTTCACCTATGGCTGGTTACAAATTCAATTCATTCCTTTCCGTTGGCCCGCGAGTAAGCCTGGATTACACAACGGCAAAGTACAGCATAGGAAATGGTGTATACAAATACAACAGCTTTGATTATGGTCTCGGGGTTTTTGCAAGATTTAAATTTCTTGAGACTTTTTTTGTACACCTCGAATACAGCCAGCTCAACGAAACTTACGCCACAGGTTATATTGTGAATAATGAATTGGAGAAGTACCGTCAATGGAGAGACATTGCGCTGTTGGGCTTGGGATATAATTCAAATCAGATCTGGTCTTATGAAATTTATATCAATTACAATTTCCTCGAAGAAACCAGCTCTATCCGCGTACCGATAATCTACCGCGCCGGAATTACTTATAATTTTTAATGAAAGTTAAGACTTAAGCCAACATTAAAATGGCGTAGAGCTTGTGGATACAGACCCTTGTAGTAGTATATTTCATTGGATTCCTGACCCAGGTATGGACTGGACATCAAATCCATAGGAGCCCGGTGTCTTTCTCGTGAAATCCAACCATGACTTGAATATTTTTCATCCGTGAAATTATAAAGGGTGATCCAAAAATCTAAGGTTCCAATTTTTGAATATGATTTTTGTACAGATAAAGTACAGTCAAAATTGTGATAACCCTGCAACAGGCTGGATTGCTTAGAATAATTATCCAAATAAAAATCAGAGAGGTAGCTGTGATTTAACTTGAGCATCACTCCAGGCATGTTCTTTTTTTCTTTCATAATACTCATTGAGATTCCTTCTTGAATTACTGAAGCCGGGGAAAAAGATATGTCTGTATTCTTGTGCAAAATTTTATCATATCCCAATAAATTATAGGCGGAATCATATTCCGGAATGAATTCCGTGATTTCAGAAATTTTATTTGTACTTAAATTCCCGGCAAACCAAAGCGAAAGCCAATTTGAAAATCTATATTCAAGTTCCAGCTCGAGTCCTAAACGATGTGATGCTCCAAGATTTACACGCAAAGCCTCGCCAACATCATTTATTCGTCCACTTAATGCGATTTGTTGATTGTAATTCATCCAATATCCATTCAATTTAAAATTGAAATGACTGGAAGAAAGTTTAGTGCCGAGTTCTATGTCCAACAATTCTTCATGTTTTAATTCAGCTTCCTCTCCTATCAAATCTTCTCTGAATGGCTCTCTGCCCATAAGCCCGATTGAAGAATAAAACTGCAAGTTTTTATTCAAGTCGTATTCAGCAAAAACTTTTGGATTGAAAAATTTATAATCTCTATCAATGAATAAACTATCCAAAAATTCAAGCTGCCCGTCAATCCGATGTTGAATGTCTCTATATTGAATATCCAAACTGAGGTGTAAATGATCCGATGCCTTATAAATCGTTTTAATGCAAGCGGAAAATTCTTTCTTCAAACCATTGTTGTCATAATAATGGCTTCTTAAATAATTGTAATCTGTCAACAAAACCTTTGTTACCTGACCGAAATGATCCCCGTTGTAGTAACTCCAACTTATTGAAGGAAAAAATGAAAGCTTTTTATGCACAAGATATTGCAATCCAGCATTGGCAAACACAAAATCATTCTCAAGCCATTGTCTCTTGACCAAATCCGCACTTGTTGAAATTGAACTTTCAAGATCATAATCTCTTAGATCTTGACCGGATTTATAATTTTCGTAATATCCACTTCCTTTCGTGAAATTAAGACTTGTATTTAAAGTCATTTTGGCATTCAACTGTTTTTGATAGAACAATTGAATGTGATCTTGTTTGTAGTTGTCCTTTTCGTCTTCATACGGACTTCCCGGCTTTTCAGTTCCTGCGGTATTGAATCGTCTCAGGCTGTCAATACCTGCATACTGAATGGGCAATCCGTTCCATGCCTGACCGGTGCGCTCACTGCCATGCAGGTAATTTAATCTGATGGAATAATTATTCTTTATTACAGCTCCTGAAATCCTGAATGATTTGAGATCTGAATCGCTGCGATCTATATATCCATCAGACTTTTGTCTCGACAATCCAATTTCAAAATTGTATTTATTATCGAGTAAGCCACTATTCGCGTTCATATTATATTTCAGACTATGATATGAACCGGATTGTATTTTCAATAAAAGGAAAGGTTGGAAAATCAACTTGTTCGTATTGATATCGATGGCACCACCAAAAGAAGGTGTACCTGCTCTATTGGGAACATTTCCTTTAAACACGGTGATTTCCTCTGCTTGTGAAATGATATCCGGGATGTCCACAAAGTAACTGATTGAAGATTCATTGTCGTTAAATGGAATTCCATTGATATTAACTTGTACATGAGATGGATCCAATCCTCGCATTCGAATCCCGGTGTATCCAATTCCATTTCCTGCATCGGATTGCACCGCTATACCAGAAATGTTTTTTAAAACATAGGGCAGATCTTTGTCTTTATTTAAAGTCTGAAGTTGTTCGGAATTCAGACGGCTGGCACTTGAATACTTTGAAACGTCCATTTGATAAGCCTTTACAAGGATCTCATTAAATTCAATTCGCCGAGTAAGCGTAATATTAAACGAAGTGTCCCTTTTTGGAATCGTTACCGTATAATACTGTTTATCATACAAATAATCGATAGAAAGAGCATAGATGCCCGGTGCCATATTCTCAATAGAATAAAATCCATGTTCATCCGTGATCGTGGTTTGCTGTGTTTGCTCGATTACAACAGCAATATGTTCATAGGGAAGGCCTTCATCGTCCCTGACATGTCCCATTAAAATGAATTGAGAATAACAAGAGCTGCAAATCAATGATGCCAATGCAAACCATATTTGGGTCATAATGAATCTTATTTAAGGGACGCTATGGATAGGCTATCTCCCAGTCAGGCATTATCCTGTCAGGTTCAGCGGGTATAATCTCAGCCGGCAAAAAGCATATTCGGCACCCCAGTTAAAATGCAAATCTAAGAAATTCAGGAAAACGACTCTTTATAAAATAAATAGCCTGATTATATCTCGATTCCCCCTGACCACTGACTATAGCATAAGGAGCACGGATATCAACAATTTCCTTTAAATAGCAAGAAAATAATCGTTCCAGATCAACCGGATTTTCCCGTAGCGGATCATATTCCCACTTCAGATCTGGATAGCACAGCAAATACAAATCCGGAAGGTATTCTTTGAATGCAATTTCCAGCTTCGATGATCTTACGTTAAACTTTTCTTTTGCCCAGATAAATGAAGTCAGAGCATCGGTATCACAAATTATTATTTGTTGCTCCTGCATGTTTGCAGCATTGAGTTCAGTTTGCCTTAAGCCAATACTTTCAATGTCTTCCAGTTGATATTGCCTTCCGATTTTCTGCAAATACGGCCTGCTAAATTCAGGGATCATTGTACCTTTGCACCGGACAGATAATCGGGTGCACAAGTTTGTTTTTCCAGTGGATTCAGGTCCTGTGACAACAATTTTTACCGGCATCTGTTAATCATTTCTATTCGCTAAATTCCCCTGCAAAGATATGCACGATATAGAACCATATTTTAATTGGCGGGAATTGTACAACCCAACTGAAGATTCTAAATCTCCATTTTACAAACAACAGTATGATGAATTCAAATATTCCAATAAGATCTACAATTACCTTATCCATCCATATTGGGATTCTATTGGATCAGAAACTTTATATGTTAAAGAATTGTATGCGGATTACGAAGAAGGTGTTGCTATCCTGGAATTAATTGGTGAATGGAATGATTGCATCAACAATGACATCATGTTTCTGAAGAGAGATATTGTTGATGCCATGATCGAAGAAGGGCTCACACGCTTTGTATTATTATGTGATCATGTATTCAATTATCATGGATCTGACGATTGTTATTATGAAGAATGGAAGGAAGATATTTCTGATGAAAAAGGTTATATTGTTTTTGTAAATTTACAGGAACATGTTTTAAATGAAATGAAGGTATTTGGCCTGCAATATCATGTTCATTTTGGTAAAAAATTCCAGGATATAAACTGGAGAAAGATGAATCCAATGAACCTGGTGGAATTTTTAGAAGCTAAAATATAGTAATGTCCATAGAATTTCGATCCGGCTTTGTGAATCTGATTGGATTGCCCAATAGTGGGAAGTCCACACTGTTGAATGCATTGACCGGTGAGAAAATGTCGATCATATCTCACAAACCACAGACGACTCGTCAAAGGATTTTAGCACTAATTAACGATCCTGGTTTCCAAATCATATTTTCGGATACCCCAGGATTTATTGAAGAAGCCAATTATCCTTTGCACCAATCAATGAACCTTCAGGTAAAACTGGCTTTTGAAGATGCTGATGTGATCTTGCTGGTCGTGGATTCTACCGTTCCCTGCAATCTCCCCGTCCCATTTCTGGAAATGCTAAAAAATTCGGAAATTCCGGTAATACTTTGCCTGAACAAATCTGATCGCAATACTTCCAATCATTCTGAAGAAATTATAAGCTACCTCAAAGATTTTCAGCTTGAATTAAAATCCATTCATAAAATATCAGCATTAAATCAAACAGGAATTACTGAATTGCTTGAAGTGATCAAATTCATGCTTCCGGAACATCCGGCATATTATCCCGATGATATTTTGAGCAACAGACCGGTTCGTTTTTTCATTTCAGAACTCATCCGTGAGAAAATATTTCAACTGTATGATGCAGAAATTCCTTATCATTCTTTTGTTGTTGTGGAAGGATGCAAAGGCGTGGATGAAAAGAAGGACATGGCTGTTATAGATGCTTTTATTTTTGTTGGAAAACAATCGCACATTCCTATTTTGATTGGCAAGAATGGCTCTAAATTAAAAGAACTGGGCACTAAAGCAAGAATGGAAATTGAACAGTACCTGGACCAGAAAGTCTATTTGAATTTAAGTGTAAAACTCAGAAAAGATTGGCGCAACAATACTTCTTTTTTGAATAAATCAAGCGTATTTCAATGAGCTATACAATTGCAATTGTGGGTCGGCCCAATGTTGGAAAATCAACTTTCTTCAATCGCTTAATTGGCTATAAAAAAGCCATAGTCGATGATGTCAGTGGAGTAACCCGTGATCGGATTTATGATACCGGCGAATGGAATGGCAAACATTTCACGGTGATTGATACCGGAGGATTGGTATTTAAAAGCCAGGACATTTTTGAAATCGAAATCAAAAGACAGGTTCAATTAGCCATTCAAGAAGCAAACTGCATCATCTTCATGACAGACGCCGTAACAGGCATTACAGACCTTGACCACAATGTCACTGAATTATTGAGAAAAACCAATAAACCCATTTTTTTAGCTGCAAACAAAGTGGATAATCCCCAACGCTATCTGCAAGCTCAGGAAATGTGGGGACTCGGATTTGAAAATGTATTTTTTATTTCATCCATTTCGGGAAGTGGCTTAGGTGATTTACTCGATGCCATTACTGCGCAAATAGAACCAGGAGAAGAACTAATTTCCGACTTGCCGAAATTTGCGGTGATAGGTCAACCCAATGTTGGTAAATCTTCATTTCTAAATGTGTTGCTCGATGAAGAAAGAAATCTGGTAACTGATATTGCTGGCACTACCAGAGATCCTGTGCATTCCATTTATAAAAAGTTCGGTAAGGAATTCATGTTAATTGATACTGCAGGAATCAGGAAAAAAGCTAAAGTATCTGAAGATCTTGAATTCTATTCTGTAATCCGGGCAATAAAAGCGATTGAAGATTGTGATGTATGTTTTCTAATAATAGATGCTACGCTTGGCATTGAATCCCAGGACATGGAATTGGTATCCCTGGTAGTAAAACGAAACAAAGGTTTGGTCATTCTGGTAAACAAATGGGACCTGATTGAAAAAGACACTAAAACTGCGGGAGAATTTGAAACTAAAATCCGTTCCAAACTGGCACCATTTGATGATGTACCCATACTTTTTATTTCAGCAAAAGAGAAACAACGTATTTTCCAGGCTGTGGAAAAAGGTCTTGAAGTGTATACTAACAGAAGCCAGGAAATAAAAACTTCAGAATTGAATGATAAAATGCTTGAAGCCATTTCTAAAATTCCGCCTCCTTCTTATAGAAATCATTTAATTAAAATCAAATATATTGTCCAGATAAAAAAACCCTATCCGGTGTTTGCATTTTATACAAATTATCCGGATCAGATCAAAGGAAATTACAAAAGCTACCTTGAGAACCAATTGAGAATGCTTTATAATTTTACAGGATGCCCTATTCGATTAGTGTTTAAGGAAAAATAAGAATGCAGATTGTTAAAACGGAAATAGAAGGATTACTCATTCTGATACCTGATGTGTTTTCAGATTCAAGGGGTTGTTTTTTTGAATCGTTCAATTCAAAAAAATTCATTCATCACAAACTCGAATATTTTTTTGTTCAGGACAATGAAGCGGAATCAAAGTATGGAGTCATCCGGGGATTGCATTTCCAGAAGCACCCTAAAGCACAAACCAAACTGGTTCGTGTAAGCCATGGTGAAGTATTGGATGTTGCCATTGACTTAAGAACGCAAAGCAAAACCTTTGGCAGCGTTTTTACCATTCTGTTGAGCCAGGAAAACAAAAAACAGTTATTAATTCCTAAAGGATTTGCACATGGGTATTCGGTGTTGTCCCCTACTGCAACGTTCAATTATAAATGTGATGATTATTATTCCAAAGAACATGAAAGCGGCATACATCCATTGGATCCCGGCTTTAATATCGATTGGAAAGTTCCAGACCATTCCAGAATAATATCTGACAAAGATTCTGCACTACCCTTTTTCAATAAACCATCTAAGTAAGTCAATGCGTATTCTGATCACGGGAGCCAATGGTCAACTAGGACAAGAATTGAATCAATTGTCACACCTTCATCCGGATTTTGAATTCATTTTCTATACAAAGAGTGAATGGGATATTGGAAATTTTGAACAATCTGAATCCATCATTCATAAAATGAATGCCAATTTTCTCATCAACACAGCGGCTTACACTAAAGTAGACCTTGCGGAAAATGAAAAAGACCTCTGCTATAAAATAAATGCTGAAGCTCCAAAGCAACTTGCCCGCTACTGCAGGAATCATCAGACAAAATTTATTCATTTGTCCACCGATTATGTTTTTAATTCGGACTCCAAAGTACCTCTGACAGAAATGGCCCGAAAAAATCCAATTGGTGTTTATGCAACTTCCAAAAGCATCGGTGAAGATGAGCTCATGATTGAAAATCCGGAAAGCATTATCATTCGAACTTCATGGCTTTACAGCAGTTTTGGTCATAATTTTGTGAAAACGATGTGCAATCTTTCACGAACACATAAAACCATTAAAGTTGTCTCGGATCAGACTGGCAACCCGACTTATGCTAAAAATCTGGCAGAAGCAATCCTTCTCATGATTTCATGGATGACTTCTAATGAAAATCAAAATATAAGAGGATATTTTCATTACAGTAATTTAGGAAGTTGTACATGGTATGAGTTTGCCCAGGAAATTTTTAATTACATTAAGGCCGATGTAAATTTGATTAATATTTCCACAATGGAATATGGTGCAAAAGCACATAGGCCATTATTCAGCAGCCTGGATTGCAGTAAAATTCAGAATACATTTAAAATCAATATACCAAACTGGAAGTTAAGTTTGCATGAATGTCTAGATCTTATACATCACAATGAACTTAAAACTATAAATGATTAAAAGGATTTTACATCTGGTTATTTTCATTTTTATCTCTAAAGGATCTCTGTTTGCCACACACAATCGTGCAGGTGAAATTTCATTTGTGCAAATCTCAGATCTTGCTATTCGCGTTGTTGTGACTACCTATACTAAAACAAGTAGTGTGGCGGCGGACAGAGACAGCCTTATTATAGATTGGGGTGATGGAAGCTTCAGCACCATAGCGCGTTCAAATGGAAATGGTGAGCCTCTTCCAAATAATGTAAAGAGAAATTATTATTCTGCAGAACATACATTCCCTGGACGGGGTACCTACAATTTAAGTGTAGCTGATCCCAATCGAGTTGAAAATATTTTGAATATTGATCCTCCAAATAGTGTCAACATTCCTTTTTATATCCAAACTACAGTTACCTTATTAAATTTACAATTTCAATATCCTAACCATTCCGTTAAACTATTACAACCCCCAATTGACTTTGGTTGTGTTGGCCAGCTATTTATTCACAATCCATCTGCATATGATGAAGACGGTGACAGCCTGAGTTTTGAACTCATCGTTCCCTTGATGGATAAAAATACACCGGTGCCAAACTATAGTTATCCAAATCAAATTCAATCCGGACTAAACAACAACATCAGTTTTGATAAAAACCTTGGTACATTCACATGGAATGCACCGCAACGTCCCGGTGAATACAACATCGCTTTTATCATTCATGAATACCGTAAAGGTGTTAAAATAGCAAGCACAATCCGGGATATGCAAATTTTTGTAAGGAATGATTGCAACACCAACCATCCTCCAACAATTACCGCTATATCGGATACTTGCATCGTCGCCGGTAGTAATTTAAAATTAGATATACTTGCTACTGATATTGATACCATTGGCCTTGGCTCAAAAATAAAAATCGAAGCCATCGGCGCTCCATTTTTTACAAATCCAGCAGCTACCATTTCTGCCCAGACTATTTATTCATCATCTCCTATCCGCGCATCGATACTCTGGAAAACCGATTGCTCTCTGATCCGAAAGGAATACTATACTTTAGTTGTAAAAGTAACAGACAACTACCTGGACACTACGGGGCTTTCTTACCTGCACACAATAAGAATTAAAATTGTTGGACCGGCTCCCGAGAATTTAATATCAGATTCTAAAACCAATAAAATTGAACTCTTTTGGGATAAACCTTATGAATGCGACACCAACACCGTATTGTTTAGAGGATTCTCTGTTTGGCGCAGGGAAGGACCGAGATTTTTAATGCACGATACCTGCAATCCCGGATTGGAAAACAAAGGCTATCAACAAATTGCTTATCTGGTTTCTAAGAGCCAGGGTAATCTATACA
>JBGAWX010000115.1:0-10188 GCA_044227375.1 Saprospiraceae bacterium | reverse complement strand
ATCCTTGCAGTTTGCTCTTCTATTTATTCTTATGTTACCGCACCATTGTTTATGGTTCTCGATTGGTTTAAGCAAAACGTGAATAATCCAACAACCCCTTCAAATGGCTGTAGTAAAAAGATTGGATTGATGTTGATTCCTATGATGATCAGCCTGCTCTTTTTCTTTTTGTATAGAGAATCCAGTTTGTTGTTTGATGAGCTCATTCAAAGTATCAAATTGAGTTTTATCTCCTTCGATTGGTTTTTATTTAGCTTCGGTGGATTTATTCTTCTGTATGGATTTTTCAATCACAGAAGCATTAAGTTTTTGTCCGGTTGGTATGATACATTGATGTATATGCTGATGCCGGCTGGCTTTTCCGGAATCCTCCAGTTTAAAAAACAATTAAATTCAGATGAAGAAAATTTCTCCGGCAAAGCGCTCTTCATCATGTTGAATCTGTTATTACTGATTGTAAATAGTTTAGACATCAATTATATACTACTTGGCAATTCGCTTCCAAAAGGAATTAGCTATTCTGATTTTGTACATCAGGGGATTGGCGCTTTGATCTTATCTATACTCATTGCAATAGGAATCATCCTTTATTATTTCAGAGGAGGTATAAATGATTTTAAAAAGGACAGATCGATAAAATACCTTGCCTATTTCTGGATTGTTCAAAATATATTCATGTTGATTTCGACCTGGCTGAGGAATGACTTATACATCTTTGAATATGGTCTGACTTATAAGCGGATTGGCGTTTTTATTTATCTGTTATTGGCAGGAATTGGACTATTAACAACATTCATAAAGATCGCGAAAAGAAAAAATAATGCCTATTTATTTAGAATTAATGGATGGCTTTTTTATGGTGTGCTCGTATGTTGTTCCTTTTTCAACTGGAACACCATCATTTATAATTACAATGTAAATAAAGCGAAGCAATTTGATTTGGATTACCTGATTGGCTTATCAGATTCTAATTTGCCGCAATTATTTTCGCTGTTTCAGGACTCGCTTGACAGAAAGCCATCTATTAAATTACCCTTTGATCAGAGCGATTCCCCAGGCAATATTCAACAAGTTCCATCTCAAGATCAGCGCAGTTATAACCGGTTGAACAGGAATTTATTTCAATTCGAGTTGCATTACGGAAATCAAAGTTGGCAGTCCTGGTCTTTTGAACAGCAAAAAATTCATGGGCAACTTCTGCATTTGGATGCGGCGCATGATTTATCAATTGTGGATTTGCAGGATTCGAAGCTGGAATCCCTGCAACCTCTTAGGGTGTTTCATAATATTTCCGAATTGTATTTAAAATCCAATCGGATCCAAACCATCAATGAAATCCTTCACTTTAAGTCGATCAAAAAACTGGATCTGTCATGCAATTTACTTAGGAAAATCGTAGGTGTCGAGTCTCTTAAGAATCTTGAATATTTAAATTTAGAGGGGAATTCCATTGAAGATTATTCACCACTTTATACTTTGCCAGCATTAAAAGAACTTCATGTATCGGAGTCTATCAGTGATGATCAGTTTAATCAGTTAGTAAATATGTTGCCGGGTGCCCGAATAATAAAAGACTAAATTGTATAATATGTGGTATGTGTTATTATTTCACCATCAATACATTTTGCATTGATTTAATTTCCAAAGGAACATGTTCATTATTTTTTATAAGAATGGTATGTCCTTTTTGAATCAATTCAATTATGGTATTCTTATCAGGAATGTTTGGATATGCGATAAGGTCTGTATAAAACATGGCTTCAATAGGTTTTTCATAATTGAAGATTATTCCGTTTCTGATATTCATTTTGTTGTAATTTTTTAATTCGTCAACCCATTCCATATTTCTTTCAGTTTTTTTAAATAGACGGGTTCTTTCGATGGTGTATCTTATTGGCAAAAGAATTAATAGTACTAATATTAAATTCAAAATCCATTTATGTTTAGAATTGATTCTGAAATTCATGAGCATTAACCAAAATTCAGACGCAATTATAAAGATGGCCGGTGAAACAAAAAGAATATATGCCTGCATTTTTGTATTGACTAAAGAGAAAAATATTAACGGAATAAAAAGCCATGTGCATATTGCCAGCATTTTAAAGTTCTGTAAATTTTTGTAGGTTTGAAATAAAAACCATGCAATGGCAAAAAAGATCAGTTCGCCATAATTAGTGATTAATTTATCAAAGTAAAATAAATAGTGCTCCTTGTGGCCATCAAGAGATTCCGTAATATGCCTGAAATTAAAATCCGCTTCCCATGTTGCTTCCAATGGAAATTGATTGTGTATGTAAAATTGCCATGGAAGAAAAGTAGCCAGACAAGTTATAATTACAAGCAAAAACTGAGAAATAATATATTTTGATTTAACTTGATTTAAATCCATAACCACCAGAAGCCAAATGGGAAGAACTATCATGGCAGGCAACCACTTTGATAAAATTGCCGCTCCTAAACACAAGCCAGTAATTACATTGTATATTGATTTAACTCTCTGAGCGTATAGTGTACTAAAGTAAATTGCCAATTCAATGAAAAATAGAAAAAAAATATCGATGTGATCGGTGGCAACCCTACCTCCTGTTAATTCAATTATCAAGCCATTAATCGAATAGAAAAATGCTGCCAAGTATCCGGTTTGATTATTAAAAAAATAACGTCCGATTGCAAAAGTGAGCCAAATTCCAATTGTTGATAAAATAATTGAAGGAATTCGCAGCGTCACTTCATTAATTCCAAACAACCACATACTAAATGACATTATCCAAAGTGGCAATGGGGGTTTATGTAACCAAATATGATTAGCCGTCCAACTTTTATAATCATATGGAAGTATAGGGATGTCATAAAGTGTCGGTGTAAATGGATGTTGTATAAGATGTTTTGCAACCAAAGCATGGTATCTTTCATCCCAAGGATGTAAAAAGAAATCCATTGAAGTGTAAATTCGAAGTAACAACCCACCTAGAATAAGAAGGAGAATTGCAAAGCGGTAATTGTCTTTTCTCCAATATCGCCATGAGAAGAAATAGCATAATGTAGAGAACGCAATAGTAAAAATGCTAAATGATAAATTGTCCATTCAATTCGAATTTAGCATTCATACTAATTGTGATAGAAATAGAAACAAAAGTTTGTTAAAAGTACGAATATCTAAATTGTTTTCTTTTGAATTGTAAGAATTGAAATAATAAATTATTATTGAATGAGTTCAGTCATCGCATGATTGATCACCCTTCCATAGCAAATGTCACCATCTTGTCAATATTCATCATTGCACCTTCATTCCATGCATCGGAAAATAATTCCGCAGGCATTTGTTGCTGGATTTGGTTTTTAGCTTCAATGACGATAGCATACAAATCATCCCACACCGGCATGTGTGAATAGGTTCTCAAATGATCCACTGCTCCCAACAACGTTACAGCGTGGACAAACCGGTTTTCGTTGATGGAAACCAGGGCCCAGATTTCAAGAGACCACGCAAGGGCTTCATAAAAATGCAGGCTCTGACTCAACTTAATGCTTTCCCTCAGGTAGTTCTTTGCATCTGAGTTTTTTTCCATTACTTCGCAAAGAGCAAACCCTAGCAGACAGATGATCACCGAGATTTCATTGCGATCTTTCTTTGCCAGTGCAATGCTTTCTCTGTAATATTCTTTCGCCTCTTTGATCCGGTTGCCGGAATAAATTGCATTTCTACCAAGTCCACTCAAGGCTAAACTAATACCTGTGGTCAGGCCTATTTTTTGATATTTCTCCAAACTGATTTTTAAATATTTATCCGATGTATCATAGTGTTTCATTATGGTCGCTACCACACCTGTGATCAACATCGCTGTGGCAACCAATTCATCATCATCCTGGGCTTGTATGCGGTCCAGGTTTTTTTCAAGGGATTCGGTATAACTGGCAAAGTCACGTTGCAGAAAGGACATAATTCCTACATTCGAAGCCAGAAGACAAAATGTTTTGTCGTCGAAGTTATATGCACCCTCGTGATACTGATCCCAGGTTTTCTTTAACCAGGTATATCCTTCTTTGGTGTGAGCATTGACCCACCAAAACAACCAAAGATTCCAGGCAATTTGAATTAATTTAGACAATTCATTTTTCTCTAATAGAAATTCCATGACCTGGCGGATGTTGGGATGTTCTTTTTCCATCATGGATAAGATGACCGTCTGGTCAATCTGATTGTTTTGAAGTTTAAAGGCATGCAGGGAAGTGAGGTAGTAATCCGCTTGCAATTGTTTAGAAGATTCCAGTTGATTTTGCATTTCCAATTTTTCAATTGAAAATTCACGTACACTCTCCAGCATTTGAAAACGGACACCAATTTCTTCGTCTACTTTTGTAAGCAAGCTTTTGTTGAGCAGCGATTCGACGAGCATCAATGCATCTTCACCCAAATCAGCAGCTATACATTCTATGGCCTGCAGTGTGCAACCTGCAATGAACAAACTAATGCGCAGCAATAATTTCTGTTCGGTTTCAGTAAGCAAATTAAAACTCCAGTCAATGGTATTGCGAATCGTTTTTTGCCGATCCGGAATATCCCTGAAGTTTCCTTTCAAGACATCGAGTCTGTGATCCAATTTAAGTAACAATAAATAAGGACTCAATAAATTGATCTGACCAGCAGCCAATTCAATGGCTAAAGGCAATCCTTCAAGTGACTGGCAAATTTGAAATATCGTTTCTTTATTTTGCTCATTCATTTCAAAATCCGGTTGAACGGCCTTAGCTCTTTTTATGAACAATTCAATTGCAGGAGGTAGTGCCTGATTTGAATTGCTGTTTTTTTCGATTACAGCATCCCGTAATGGGGGCACAGCGATTACCTGTTCGAAGGAAAGAGACAGTCGTTCGCGACTGGTAACAATGATTTTCAAATTTGGAGCCGCATATAAGAGATCATCAATGATCGATGCCGCTTCAATGATTTGTTCGAAATTATCAAGTACTAATAGTATTTCTTTGTCTTGTAAATACAATTTTAAAGTGTCAAGCGTGTTTCCGGCAGATACTTTAATGCCGAGATTGTAACAAATCGTTTCTGCTACCAGAAGATGATCCCTGACAGGTGCTAAAGGAATGAAGGCTACACCATCTCTGAATTTATTTTGTATTAACCGGGCACTTTCGATTGCCAACCTGGTCTTTCCAATACCACCTGGTCCGAATAAAGTTAATAATCTGTTTGAAGGATTATCAAGCATCGTTGCAATATGTGCAAGACATTTTTCCCTTCCAATCAATGCGTTAGGTGCTGCGGGCAGTGAATTGATGGGTTTTGCATCGGAAATATTTTGATGCAAACTGGTATTGAAACGCTCCGTCAAAAGCACAGCAAGGTCGTTAAGAATTAAGTTGCTCAATTCCTTGGCGTCAGAAAAAGATTTGTAAGACACTTTATCATCTCGTTGAATTTTGTGCAACAGTTCTGAAAGTTTGTCCTCACGATGTCCCTCACTTTTTTTAATGTAAATCAGTTTCGGCATGTTTTCGGATAAATTGTATTCATCCTCCAGGCCGGAAATGGATTCTTCAGGTGCAATCCAACCATAGCGTTCCCAATAGATGCCTATGAAAATGTGACTCTGAGCAAGATATTCGCGATACAAGTTTCTTGGTGCATGAGGTCTTGCACCCAATTCAAACATTACCGGGATCAACTGGATGTCCTGTATGGCTTTTTTTGCAGCTTCCCGTTCTTCTGCTAATTCCTGAAGGGTGGAACTCACAAAAACGCGAAGGCGTTGATCGGGAGTCAGAATTGATGTGTTTGATATTTCCATTGTGAATAATCTTTTTTATTATTTCAATTACAGTACAAAAATGCAATGAAACGATATAGTACTAAAGGGTAAGATGGATGAATTGCAAAAAATGATGACTGAACCGTGAAATGCTGATGATGCGGATGGAACGCGGAGGTCACGGATGGATCACCGATTGTCCAGATGACAAGGATTAACTTGGAAATAGTTATTTGATAGATACAAGTTAACTTTAAAATCCGCGTTAATCCGCGATCTTATTTACCCATCCAGGATTTAAATTCTGAAACCTTTTCCCTGCTGACTAATGCTTCTTTGTCTATTTTGGGCTTAAGGTGGAGGATTAACCGATTGCCGAAATAGTCATTAATCTGGTCGATGCTTTTAATCGAAACAATGAATGCGCGATTGATCCGGAAAAAATGTTGAGGATCAATCATGTTTTCGATTTCATCAATAGTGTAGTCGACAACATATTTTTTGTCATCAAAGGTTTTGAAAAAATTGATGCGGTCATCACTGTAGAAATAAGCGATCTGATCTATATCAATGGAGATCAGCTTTTGCACATGTTTAACCAGGAATCGTTTCCGGTATTCTTTATTCTGAATCGATTGAAGGATTTCATTCATCAGGTGATTCATATTGAAGGCTGATTCTGTTGAATTGGAATACCTCTTTTTAAGACTATTAAATTTAGAGAGTGCAGCTTCGAGGTCCTCCTTTTGAATAGGTTTTAAAAGGTAATCGATGCTGTTTACTTTAAAAGCTTTCAGTGCATATTCATCATAACTCGTTGTGAAGATCACGGGACTTTTTACATCAAAGCGGTTAAATATTTCAAAGCTTTGTCCATCCGAAAGTTCGATATCCATTAAGATTAAATCGGGTTGTTCATTGTTTTTCAACCACTCTACAGAACCAGCAATGCTATCCGAGGAGCCCATAATTTGAATATTGGGGTCAACCGTTAACAAGGTTTTTTGAAGTTTTTTTACTGCAAGATCTTCGTCTTCTATGATAAAAATATTCATACCTATGAAGAAATGATTAAATTCTCAATTTCAATATAAAGATATGGCCTTTCCATGGCCCCTAAAAGTCATTAAGGACTAAATTGAGGGAAATGCGCTTTCAATTGGGAGAAATGTGGATTGAATTGTTCTTGAATTTTAAGGCTTGGGGAATCAATCTGAACCTGTGATATTTTTTTGATGAGAATTTTCTGCCGGTTTAAAATCACTAATGGAATGTTGAATGGGGATTAGATTATTGACATTACCATTTTACTTTGAGTAATTCTCTAAATTTGAATTTTTGAGGTTTCCATTCAGGATCATCTTTATAGGTACCAAACAATTTGTCCCAAAAGATGGTGGTTAATCCAAAGTTGGTATTCCACTCAGAATTTTTATGATGGAAAAAGTGAATAGGTCGTTTCGCCCAAAAAATCAGGTTGGGGTTGAAATGAGATGCCTCATGGGTGAATGCGCAAAAAGCTGTACACAATATACTGGCTATGATGCTGCATATGCATGCCATTAGAGAATGAAAATACCATGGAGCCGCTATTAATGGGTAGACGATCAATCCGGGCATCATATAATCTGTGAATTCTCCGAACCATCCTTGTCCGGTCCCTTTTCTATGATGTTCTATATGACCTTTGACATGAACGAAACCCATATGCATGAGTCGATGTGCCCAAAAGATTCCAAAACTTGTCAGGATATATCCCGACAAAAAAGCCATTAAGTACCAAATCAGATTTGTATTCATAAAATTGGTTTTATTCTTACAAATTTAGGACAATAATGTCTGAATTCCTGCTAAAACAAAGCAGGATCAAAAAGTCTTAAGAATCAGTTGCTAGCCAAGGAAGACTTTATTGGCAATAAGAGATTGCGATTTATTTCACGCGAAATCATCGTATCAATTATTGCCGTGAATCAGAGGCACTGAAACCATAAACTTTTCGTTTGTTTCAGATACAATCACTTCATCTCTGTTAAGGAGTTTGTATTTCTCTCTGATATTGGAAAGCCCTATGCCTGTTGATTCGGTAATATGAATTTTTTTGTTCAAATTGTTTTCAACAATCAATCGCGCATCCGGAGATGAATGAATCCGTACCTGAACAGGTTTTTGTTTGCTGACGATATTGTGTTTGACTGCATTCTCGACCAATAATTGCAAGCTTAAAGAGGGCAATTGATATTCTTTATATTTCGGATCAATGTTGATTTGCAACTCAAATCCGTTTCCATAGCGTGTCTTCAGCAACTTGTAATATGAATTTATGAATTGCAGTTCTTGATCGACCGTACTCATGCCGCTTTCATTGCTGCGTAGCAGATAGCGATATACCTTACTCAATTCATCCAGGAATTTTTCTGCCTGGTTTTTGTCTTCAGAAATAAGAGAAGATAAAGTATTGAAACAATTGAATAAGAAATGTGGATTGACTTTTTGTTTGAGGTGGCTGAATTCCTGCTGAAGTTGCAATTTTTCAATCATCTGTTTTTCCGCTGTGACTTCTTTAAATTTTTCTAGAATATAGATGACTTCCCACAGCGATTCAAAAATGATGTTGACCGTTAATCCTGTAATCAAACCAAACTTCAAATCACCTTCCTGAATGCTATAACCCAGGATGTGAAAGACATGAAACACAAGAAAGATGATCAGGACAGACGGTGACATGACCAAAAGATTTACCGGAATCTTATAGAGCAAGCGCTTATTCGTCTGATCTAGTGACGGAAATTTATTTCGCAAATAGTAATCGTAAACATAATGGGAGCGCCAGGAGATATATCCGATTCCATAAATTAAAGGATACGTAATGGTCCAGGGTCGCCAATCATAGAACATCCGTTCTTCATACATGATATAACTCAATGCAAAAACAATGAAGGGCATTGAAATCCAAAATCCGATATACTGATGGAGTGGTGGTTTTGGAAATTTCATAAGACCGCAACTTTTTCATGAAATAATGGCAATACAATGCTGCGGTGATTCGCCTTTTCGTGTATTTGGACTGGATAAACACTTAACAATTTGTACTTGACCAATAAATTATCCAAACCTTCATCAGCATTCAAGTTGCTCACAATTATTTTTTCGTGTAGGGTATGCGTGATATTCAGTTGACCGGCGTCTTCTGAACGGATCTGAATTTGCAAAGGATCTTTTTTGCTTAAAGCATTTGTATAAATGATATTCTCGAGAATGACCTGCATACTCAATGGTGGAATGAGTTGATGCATGACGTCTTCAGAAATATCAATGGTGAAATGTATAGCATCCCCAAATCTGGCTTTGATAAGGTAGAGATAGGATTTTGTGAATTTCATTTCATCTTCCATGGGAACTAAATATTCATCATCGCTTCTCAATAAGTATCGATGCACTTTTGTCATTTCATCGAGAAATTTTTCTGCTTCCGTTTCATTCTCGGGAATCAAGCCTGAAAGTGTATTGAAACAATTAAATAGAAAATGCGGATTGATTTGACCTTTCAAGCCAAGAAGTTTGCTTCGCTGGTATGAATTTTTTAATTTATCACTTTCTGCCAGAGAGTTTTTCCATTTTTCCCAGTTGGCCATTCCTTCATTGATAAAGGTAATGACCGTACTCATGACACATCCGTATAAAATAGTATACCAGATCATATGAGGCAATGGTTTACATGCAAAGATGTTGGTATGTTCGAACAGGTAGAAGGCACCATGCAATGCACCAATATTCATCAGGTAAAACACAGGAAGCATTATGCTGATCCTTTTGAATAAATCTCCAGCTGAGGGAAATCGATTATGAATAAAAACAGCAACAGTTCCGAAAACGGCATAGATGATAAAAAAATATACGGTGCTGGACAGAAAGCTGATCAGGAATGTCTTTGGCGAATTGAAGATGCATGTGCCAAATATCAAAAGGTTCATGAAGAGGATATAGGGGAGGATGACCCATAGAAAGACCATGGGTTCATTCTTGCTATACCGTTTTATGGCCATCTTGCGAAGGTATTAAATCTTAAGCCTAAATAAAAAGTCGCAATGATGATCTGTCAAATTAGCTTTTGAATTGGCAAATGCCCTGATTGAATTGTATCAAATCTATAAGGGACAGTATGTGAACTGGGGATTCCTGTATTTCGCTTATTATTTTATAGCGATCACATTGAATTTCAAATCGAAATTGTCGTAAATCACCCGGTCGCCGATATCCGGAAAAAAAGTTTTTGATTGATGTTTTACATCGAATTTTGACCGATCAATGATCGCGGTACCTGTGCACACAAATTTATTTTCCTGCATGGAAATATTTGCGTCAAAAGATATTTCATTGGTTTTGTCTTTGATGGTGAGTAAGCCGGTCACATTATGAGTATAAG
>JBGAWX010000114.1:0-10227 GCA_044227375.1 Saprospiraceae bacterium | reverse complement strand
AACAGAATACCGTAGATGAATCAAAGAACAATCAAAGAAGAATTTTTTGTAGACGGAGTGGGACTGCATACGGGTTCTTTTGTCAAGATGAAGTTCAAACCGGCTGCAGAAAACTTTGGAATACGATTCCAGCGAATGGATCTTCCAGATCATCCTGTTATTATCGCTGATGTGAGCCGTGTAGTATCCACAAACCGCGGAACCACTTTGCAGGAAGGCGTTGCCCAAGTTTGGACAGTTGAACACGTATTGTCTGCACTGGTCGGTTTAAGCATTGATAATGTTTTGATCGAACTCGATGGACCAGAGATTCCCATTAAGGACGGTAGTGCAAAAGATTTTGTACATTTTTTAGATCTTGCCGGCTATGTAGAGCAGAACGCCGAACGGGATTATTTTAGAATTACAGAACCGATTTCATTTGAAGATGAATCCACAGGTGCAGAATTTCTTGCACTGCCTTCAGATAAACTGGAGATCACCACGATGATTGATTTTAATTCTAAAACACTTGCACCGCAATACGCTACTCTTGAAAACATTGCGGATTATAAAACGGAAATAGCACCTTGCAGAACTTTTGTCTTTTTGCATGAACTTGAAAAACTTATCGAACAAAATCTGATTAAAGGTGGCGATTTGAATAATGCGATTGTCATTGTTGACCGGTTGATGAATCAGGATGAACTCGATGATTTGGCAAGAAAATTAAATAAACCCAGTGTTAAAGTAGAGCGTGAAGGGGTGTTGAATACGATTAAATTGTACTTTGATAATGAACCTGCCAGGCATAAATTGCTCGATGTATTAGGGGATCTGGCACTGGTTGGCAAACCAATACTAGGAAATATTGTCACTAAAAAACCCGGACACAAACTCAATATTGAATTTGCAAAAATTTTAAAAAAGAAACTGGTTGAGCAAAAACGATTACAGGGATTTCCACATTATGATCCGGATAGAATTCCGATTTTTAATTCTGAACAAATCAAATCCATGCTTCCGCACAGGTATCCATTTTTAATGGTTGATAAAGTGGTTGAAATGACGGATAAAATGGTGGTTGGAATAAAAAATATTACCATCAATGAATATATTTTTCAAGGACATTTTCCGGATAACCCAATTTTTCCAGGCGTACTTCAGATTGAAGCAATGGCACAGACCGGAGGAATCTTAGTGCTGGCAAATCAGGACGAACCCGGAAAATGGGATACTTATTTTTTAAAGATAGACAATGCTAAATTTAAGCAGAAGGTAATTCCAGGAGATACATTAATAATCAAAATGGAGTTGGCTGCACCTATGAGAAGAGGCATCGTTCAAATGCTTGGCACGGCTTATGTAGGGAATAAATTAGTTTGTGAGGCTGACCTTACAGCTCAAATCGTAAAAAGAGAATCATAAATCCATGGTGAGTAATATTCATCCGAATGCAAAAATTGGTAAAGGCACAGTAATTGAACCTTTTTCAACGATTCAGGCGGATGTGTTCATTGGTGAAAATTGTTGGATCGGTCCCTATGTTACGGTAATGAACGGGACCCGAATCGGAAACAATTGCAAAATATTTCCCGGGGCTGTTGTAGGTGCAATACCGCAGGATCTGAAATATGCAGGAGAAGACAGTTTGCTTGAGATTGGGGACAATACCGTAATCAGAGAGTGTTGTACTTTGAATCGCGGTACCAAAGCAGCCATGACCACTAAAGTAGGGAGCAATTGTCTGCTTATGGCTTATGTACATGTTGCTCATGATTGCATTATCGGAAATAATGTGATTTTAGCAAATAGTGTGAATCTTGCCGGTCATATCGAAATTGATGATTATGCAATAGTAGGAGGCATGTCCGCGATTCATCAATTTGTAAAAATAGGACCACACGCCATGATTGGTGGTGGTACCATGGTATCCAAAGATGTTCCACCTTTTTCAAAAGCAGCAAGAGAGCCCATGTCCTATGAAGGAATCAATTCAATAGGATTAAAGAGAAGGGGTTTTACGGTTGACCAGGTGAATAAGATACACGAAATCTATCGCTATCTTTTCGTAAAATATAAAAATGTGAGTAAAGCCATTAAAGCGATTGAAGTGGAATTGCCGGATTCACCGGAAAAAGACATTATTCTTGAATTCGTGAGGAATTCGAATCGGGGGATCATGAAAGGATATCGGAGATAGATCGGAGCTATGAGATCTGATGTTGGAGATTTGATAAAGAATTTCAAGTTATTTGGCAATTATCTATTTACAGTCTATCTATTATTTTCTGGTGTTTAATAATTTGAATCGACATAATGCAAATACACGCGGAGAATATTTTTAAACGCTTCCACCAGACATGGATTATTAGAGATTTCAATTTTACTTTTAATTCAAACAGAATTTATGGAATTGCCGGTTTGAACGGAAGTGGAAAAACTACTTTGCTTCAAATGCTGGCAGGATTGACGCCTCCAAGTAAAGGAAAAATCCGGTATGTTGAAAATGAAAAACCAGTACCTGAAGAATCCTGGTATCAATCCATTTGCTATGCTGCACCTTATTCTGATCTTTATGAATACATGAATCTTGAGGAATTGATCAAACATCATCTGGTGTTTAAAACATTTGCCAACAAGATTTCTTATCATGACTTTGTGAATATCGTCTTTCTGAAAGGACACGAACACAAACTGATTAAAATGTATTCTTCCGGAATGAAACAGCGATTAAAACTGGGATTGAGCATCCTGAGTGAAAGTAAGATCGTGTGCCTTGATGAGCCGCAAAGCAACCTGGATGATTATTCAAAAAACTGGTATTTTAATTTATTAAAGGAAAATGCAAAGGAAAAAATTGTTATTATTGCGTCGAATGAAGCGGATGACTTTAAGCTGGTCGATGAACGGATAGAATTAAAAACTTTAATGAATTAGCGATTTGAAGTGAATTGATTCATTATTTTTCAAGATCAATAACTTTCAACTTTGTAAATATTTTAAAATAGTTTTCTTAACTTTAAATTATACTCAATCAGACATCATGAAAACCATAATTTCACTATTAATTTTTATCGTCGGTTCATCTCTGGCCATTTGTCAGATCACTATTTTGGGGACAGACATCCCTGTTCCACAGGAAATAAACAATTTTGATGAAATTACTACTGCAAATCCAAGTTCACCAGCAATCGGTGCAAATCTGAACTGGGACTATTCTTCCTATTTTGGAAACAACCCATTTGCACTTATTTATCCTGAAGAAACAAATCCTTTTTTTACCGCTTCGGGTGTTGATGTTTATGTGCAAGGGTTTAAAAACCTCAACAGCAATTTGGGATATATCCTGTACAATGAATTGGATTTTAACAACAATGATGTGCTGGATGCCGGTGTGGACATCATCTATCAGGCATACAGTCTTGCAGCATATACCGGCAACACGTCCGACAGTCTGGTGTTTCCGGATCAACAATATATCTTCAGCAATCCAAGAGTATTTATGCACTTTCCAATCACAGCGAATTCTGCATGGCACAGCAGCAGCTCTCGTCAAACGGATTTTAATCTGACGATAACTGCATTAGGTTTAAATCGCGTACCGGGTCAACAGAGATATACTATTGTCAGGAGTGATAGCATAGTTGGTTGGGGAAAATTGAGTGTTCACACACCGAATGGTCCGAGTATAAGCTATGATGTTCTTATGGATCGAATTGAACAATACGCCATCGATAGTTTTTTTATTAACGGTGGTCCTGCTCCAACCGTATTGTTGACTTCCTTCGGCATTACGCAAGGTCAGATTTCGGGAGCTCAATATGCTTATAATTTTTACAGGAAGGGAACATATGCTTATTTGATGAGATTCTTTTATGGAGCAGATAAAACATTCACAACAGTGAGCCAGGCTTATGTAAATACTGATAACGTACTCACTGGAATTGGTGATCCGCAACAGCCTTCTTACACAACACTCGTGTTTCCGAATCCTTCAAATACCAATGAGATTAATATTAAGCTTTTTGGAAAGGCGTTTTCAAATGCAACTTATGTGATCACTGATTTGTCAGGTAAATCGGTTCAGAATGGTGTACCCACAATTCAAAGCAATGAAATGATCCAGGTTAAATTGAATCAACAATTGATTAATGGCAATTATTTCATTAAAATATTTGATGAATCAAAGCATGAAATAGTGAGTGAGCAAATTGATATACTTAGGTAGGGAGGAAGATAGGTAGAAAGGGAGACGGGGAGAAAGGGAGAAAGGGAGAAAGGGAGAAAGGGATGGGATTAGGAATTAAAATCAATAAAATATAATAGGCAAATAGATGAACTGCAATTATCTATTGCTTATCAATAAAACCATTAACAATTTAACATCAACAATCCATTCATGCAAGAAGCTTACATCGTCGCAATGAATCGAAGTGCAATTACTAAAGCCAAGAAAGGTGGTTTTCGTTTTATGCGTTCAGATGATTTAGCGATTTCGATAATCCAGTCTCTGATGAATAAGATTCCTCAATTGAATGCGCTGGATATTGATGATGTCATAGTAGGCTGTGCAAATCCGGAAGGTGAACAGGGATTGCAAATCGGAAGACAAATTGCTTTGAGGGCATTGGGAAAGGAAGTCGCAGGAATGACCGTTAACCGGTATTGTGCATCAGGTTTGGAAACCATTGCAATTGCAACTGCTAAAATAAGAGCAGGAATGGGACATTGTTTTCTGGCAGGTGGAATAGAAAGCATGAGCATGATTCCCATGGAAGGTTATAAACTGGCACCTAATTTTATGGTGGCAGATCAACATCCTGATTATGTTGTTGGCATGGGACTTACAGCTGAGGCTGTTGCAAAAAAATATAATATCAGCAGAGAGGATCAGGATAAGTTTGCATTGAGGTCTCATCAACTGGCGGCGTTGGCACAGGATAGCGGAATATTTGAAGAGGAAATTTCCGCGGTAGCTGTTCATGAAATTAAAGTTGAAAACGGAAAACGCGTTGTATCAGATTATGAAGTAAATGCAGATGAAGGGATTCGAAGAGATACTACCCTGGAACTTTTAAATAATTTAAAACCTGCGTTTGCAATTCAAGGAAGTGTTACCGCAGGAAATTCATCTCAGACCAGTGATGGAGTTGCTTTTGTGATTGTGATGAGCGAAAAGAAAATGAATGAAATGAAACTGAATCCCATTGGAAGAATTGTGTCCTGCAATGTTTCAGGTGTGGATCCGATCATCATGGGCATTGGGCCGTGTGCGGCAGTACCAAAGGCCTTGGATCAGGCGGGATTGAAGCTTTCTGATATTTCTGTGGTTGAGCTGAACGAAGCATTTGCTTCACAATCTTTGGCAGTGATCCGCAATCTCGATCTGAATCCGGATATTGTAAACATTCATGGAGGCGCAATTGCATTGGGACATCCTCTTGGATGCAGCGGAACCCGATTGACCATTTCCGCTTTGAATCAGTTGAAACGGAGCAAAAAAAAATATGGAATCGTCACTGCATGTGTTGGCGGAGGACAAGGAATTGCTGCTGTTGTGGAGTCGTTATCTTAGTACATTGTTTTAATAGAATATGGAACATCCCCGTCTGCTGCGGGCAGGGGTTAACCAATTTAGAATGAAGAGGAGATGAGGATAAGGTTTTATTCATAGTGTAACCCTTAATCCTGTTGATGATTTAAATTTATATACTTTTATTCAGAGTAGTTTAGTGAAAAAATATTCGTTCATTTTACATTTAATCTTGTGCACATCATATCTGTATTCTCAGAATATGGAAATGAAGGGTAAAATTACATTTACCAGTACTGCTCCTCAAGAGATCATCACGGCAAGCTCAAACAAGCTCACCGGGTTATTAAAGCCGGATGAGCTGAGTTTTGCATTTATTGTGGACATCAATTCATTTGATGGATTCAACAGTCCTTTGCAAAGAGTGCATTTTAATGAGAATTATATGGAGAGTACCAAATATCCAAAATCAAAATTTTACGGAAGAATCATTGATAATATTAATATAGAGCAGGTTGAAGATGAGAAAATACGAGCCAAAGGATATCTTGAAATTCATGGGATAAAAAAAGAACGAATTATACAAATTTCCCTGAGAAGAAGAAATGGAGTGCTTTTTTTCTTCAGCGACTTTAATCTTAATCTATCGGATTATAAAATCTCGATTCCTAGAATTGTTCATCAAAAATTAGCCGATCAAATCGAAGTTCATGTGGAGGGAACCATTAAAAAGCAGAATCCGTAATTCCTGTGTGCTTCAATTTTGTTTCATCCTGTCCTTGATGAGTCAGGGTGGAATAAAATCTATACTTACCAAACACAATTTACAAAGCTTCACGGCACGAGCCAATTTTCAATGTCTGCTTTTCGATCATAACGAACTCATGTATATCGCGTCTTCGGAAGGTATCATTTTATATAATGGAGTCAACGAGCAGTTTATAGATCATTCCGAGAATGCAGGGAATCATGTTGTGACCTGTATGATTGAGGATTTGAAGGGAATCATTTGGGTAGCTTGTGAAGATGGTCAGATTTTTAGAATTCGCAATAAAGTATTGACCAAATGGACTCCACAGGAAGGATTGCCAAAGAGTAAGATTTCCAAATTGCTCATCGATTCCAACAACTACTTATGGATTTCAACAAAAGGTGAAGGGGTGTATGTTTATGATCAACAATACCTGTATCATTTCGGTATAGAAGACGGATTGGGTAATTTGGAAATTAACGACATGACCTGTTCAGAGAGCAAGGGTATTGTGGTGTGTTCTGATCCTGGATTGCAGATTCTTGATTTCAAAAATGGATCAAAAAAAATTTATGATGTCAAAAGTACTTGCTTAAATAAAAAAGATATTATTCAGGACTTAGAATCCAATCAAAATAAACTGTATTTAAATAATTTGTCTAGGGGCATTTTAGAATGGGATTTGTATTCGGATTCCTGCAAGCTGATATGGAAAAATAGGAATGATGAAATGACCATGGCATGGAGTATTTCAGAGGAGTATCAAATTCTGATGACAGAGCAAACTTTGCATTTCAGATCAAAATATTTTAATGAATTCATACCTGTAAAATGTGATTTTGCATTGTCAGAAGTTGAAAATCTTATTCTGGATAAGCATCATACCCTGTGGTTACTTCATAAAAGCAAAGGTCTGTTATCGATTTATCTTCCGATTACTCAATTTGAAGTTCCCGGGAAAACAATTCAGGACATTGCAATGAGCATTGATGGAGAAAACTTATTGCTTTGCACAGATTCCGGTCTTCAAATCATGCGTGCAGCTGATGGTAATTTGGGTTCTTCTTATTTTAGAGGAGAAAATCTTACGAGTATTTTCAAGGATAAGAGTCCCGATATTTACTGGATTGGTTCTTATGGAAAAGGACTAATCCGGTTTAACTTACGTACAGGTGAAAGCAAACGGCTAAAAAAGGAAAACGGAATTCCCGACAACAGCATCTTGCAAATCACCGGTTCAAATCGATTTATCTGGATCACCACGTTAGCTGGCATTTTGAGATTCGATCACACTGAGAATACGAACGTTTTGAGCAATCTGAAGATTTACAATCAGGAAAATGGATTGCCAACAAATTTTATTTATCAAATCCAGCCCGATCCAAGAGATAGAATCTGGATTGGTACGGATGGAAATGGAATGTATTTCCTGGATCCCGATGCATTTTGTATAGAGCCTGTGTTCAATGAAAACAGTTCAAAAAGTATTTATAACCTGGAATACAGTGAACATGATTTGATTTATTTTAATGAATCCCGGGAAGGACTTGGGTATGTAGATATTAAAAAAGATTCAGTCGTTCGTATAGAATCGCCATTGAAAAATTTTGAATTTGACTGCTTGTCGCTTTTAGATGATAGCATATTAATTACAGCAGGTAATGGATTCCTGATGCTGACCAATGCCAATCAAAACCTGGCAATCATTATGGATGAAGAGTTTGGTCTGTCTGAAATTATTCCTTCATTAAATGCCATTTACAATGACCCATTTGATAATGTTTGGATAGGATGTAAAAACAAACTGATCAGAGTGCAGCCGAGTATAAAATCCGTGTTGGTGCGCCCGAAAAATTCGTTTAGCAGCATTAGAGTTTTTGATCATTTTATGGATCTCCGGAGCGATACGCTTTTTGAGTACGACGAAAATCAAATCACTTTTGAGTTCAATGCTATACATTACCTGGCTTCTGATCACCTGGATTACAGGTATATGCTTGAAGCATATGATAAGGACTGGATCTATTCAAAAGAAGGTAATGAGTCTTTTTCAAATTTATTACCGGGGAAGTACCGGTTTCGGGTGCAATCCAGCATTGATAAACATTATGATGAAAGCAATGAAATCCAATTTCCATTTGAAATACTCAAGCCGTTTTGGAAAAAATGGTGGTTCATTGCCATGAGTAGTTTTATCGGAGTGCTTTTATTAAGGTATCTTATTAAGCGACGGGAAGAGATTAAAGAAAGAGAAGAAGCCATCCGCAGGAAAACTTCTGAATTGGAATTTGAAATTCTCAAGAGCCAGGTAAATCCACATTTTTTATTTAACAGTTTTAATTCCGTGATTTCATTGATAGAGGATGATAAAAATAAAGCCATTGAGTTTACAGAAAAGTTGTCCGATTATTTCAGAAATATATTAAAGTACAGAGATGAACATTTGATTCCAATGTCTGAAGAATTATCCATCATGAAGAATTATCTCGAAATATTGCGCCTCCGTCATCCAAATCAAATAGAAGTGGAGATGATAAATATTCGGCAGGAGAGTTGGATAGCTCCGATGACTCTTCAACTTCTTATGGAGAATGCAATTAAGCATAATGAAATCTCTTTGATGCATCCTTTGAAAATTACAATTTTTTGTAATGAAGACTTTTTGGTTTTCAAGAATTCTATTATCAAAAAGCGTGGTCCGGTAGATTCCACGGGCTTTGGATTGGAGAGCATTCGATTGAGATACCAATTGCTTACAGATAAAGAAATTCGTATTGAAAAAACGAATGATTATTTTAGCGTTGAAATTCCTTTATTATTTATACAAAAATGAGAGTTGTTATTCTGGAAGATGAAAAGCTGGCCATCAAACGATTGGTCAGAATGCTCTATGAATTAAGACCCGATATAGAGATTGTGGCAGAACTGACCAGCATTCAGGAAGCTGAGCAATTTTTTTCTCAGAACAGTACTAAAAATACGGATGTTTTGTTTTTTGACATTCAGTTGGGAGATGGCCAGAGTTTTGAATTGTTTGACCGATTCAAGATTCAAGGAATTCTGATTTTTACCACAGCATATGATCAATATGCATTGAAGGCTTTTAAAGTAAAAGCCATGGATTATCTCCTTAAACCGATAAAAATTGATGAGTTGGAGAAATTGTTGCATCGCATTGATTTGATGCTTTTACCCGAAGGCAAAGAAGTTAAGGAACAGCTTGTGGAGCGGTATGAAAATAAGAATTTGAGATTCCTGGTGAAAATGGGCAAGGCATTGAAAATTATTACACAAGATGACATCGCCTATTTTTATTCAGACAGCAAATTAACCATTATCATTACCTGGCAGGGAAAGAAGTATCCGATTGATCAATCTCTGAATAAAATTGAAGAGATCGCACCGGCAGATTTATTTTTCCGTCTCAACCGGAAATTTTTAGTGCATGTCAAATCCATAGAAGAAATGCAGGTCCATTCCAAATCCAGGATAAAAGTATTTCTAAAACCACCGATGGATGAAGAAGTCATAGTCAGTACAGAAAAGGCGAGTTCATTTAAAAAATGGATTGGAGGGGAGGGAGGTGACAATTGACAATTGACAATTGACAATTGACAATGGATAATGGACAATTGACAATGGGCAAAGGGCAAAGGGCAAGAAGCAAGGGGCAAGGGGCAAGAAGCAAGAAGCAATGGACAATGGACAATGGACAATTGGCAATGGGCAAGAAGCAAGAAGCAAGAAGCAAGAAGCAAGAAGCAAGAAGCAAGAAGCAAGAAGCAAGAAGCAAGGGGCAAGAGGCAAGAGGCAAGAAGCAAGCGGAAGACCTGAATCAATTCATTTTCTAAAACATTTTAAGGTCAACTAAAATTTTATCACAGATCACAGATCACAGATCACAGATCTCAGATCTCAGATCTCATAGTTCATTACTCTCCTCTCAGCTCTGCATCTCAAT
>JBGAWX010000113.1:0-10386 GCA_044227375.1 Saprospiraceae bacterium | reverse complement strand
CGAACATACTATTTCATTTTTTATGAATAATTTTAATATTCTGAATCTGATATTCGCTATATTTCTTTACTTTATTTTTAGTAGCCTTTTGTCAGCACAATGTCCTGGTTCAAGAAGCTGTAATGATGCAATAATTTATTGTTCTTTAGATGCTCTTAATGGGCTTACTTGTGATAATTTAGTTGGTGAGGAAGGTATCTGCAGACCTCTATGTGCTCGCGGTGATTGTGGATACTCGACCTGTAAGGTGACTTGGTGGGGTTTCGTCGCTCAGGGAGGTCTAGTCACATTTACATTAACTTATGGGCCTTGCGTAGATACTGATATCGACTTTGATCTTGATGGCTTACTATGGGGTATCTCTGGCGATTGCAGATGTCAGCAAGAGATTTGCTGTACACCTTCAGGACACCCAATTGCAAACGGAATGGTTTTTCAGGCTAATTTAGAGCCATGTAAAATTTACTATTTATGGGTCTCAGGTTTTGAAGATGATATTTGCGATTTTACTTTTAGCAATTCTGGTGGTGCGACACCAATACTTCAACCTTTAGGTTATATTAATAATGAACCAAGTGGAATCATACAACCAATATGTAAAGGAGAATGTAATTATAAATTTAAAATTGAAAAACCCAAGGGAACATGTATTCCAACTAATTATGAATGGTATCTAGATGGAAATTTAGTTGGAAATAATAACAACGAAATAGCATTGGATTTCCCTGAAGAAGGTGATTTTGTGATCTGTGTAAAAGCGTATATCGGAAATTCAAATAGTGGGAGTGTATGCTCTGAAGTAGGCCCTAGATGTGCAACGATAAAAGTTAGAAGACTTCCAGATAAAATTGGGGTTAAAAGAACCCTGTGTTACGAAGCGACATTACCGTCTGGGTTCAAATGGCATTCACAACTGATAAATTCATCTGGATTTTATCATCAAGAGTTGAAAGATTCCAAATGTTGCTTATTTGATTCCGTTGTTGAATTTATAGTTTTACCTGAGCCGATTATTAATGATGTGTTTTATATAACATGTGATAATAAGCCATTTTATGACATTTTAAATCATCGTCATTATCCATGTCTAAATAGACAGGAAATTAGCTTTTATGATATTACTGATCCCTTCAATTGTGACAGCACGATCAGACTTACTGCTGTTAATGTTGATTTTTCTCCAAGTTGGAGTGCAAAATGCTTTGGAAATAAGACTGAAATTGCTCCTAATATAAAGATTATCAATCCTTGCCAGGTAGGGGAAGCATATGAATTTTATTATAGATGGTATAAGATGAATGACCCGACTAGAACTACTATTAGCAAAGAAGAAAGAATACTGGTCGATAGTCTGGATGAAGAATATTGTATTGAAATAACTGTTCATACAAGGCTGGATACAGCATTAGCTATTTGCTCAAAAACCTTTTGTGAATCCATAAATGAGTCTCAAGTGCATGGCAATTATACCAAAATTCAATATGCATTCTGCGATTCAGCTACTGTCAATGGTAAGACTTATTTTCAATCAAGTGTACTCACTCAAAATTTACAAAATAGGTATGGTTGTGATAGTATAGTAAATACGGAAATCGAAATAAAGAAAAGTAGTCAGGCCAGGATAAGCCAATCGGCATGCGATTCCATAGTATTCAACAATGTTGCATATAAGCAATCCGGAAAGTTTAAACAAATGTTTCAAGCTGCAACAGGTTGTGATAGTACACTAAACCTTGATCTGGAAATAGGGAAAACCAAAGAAGTGGAGATTAGTGATGCTGGATGTGACTCTGTTGTGGTTAATAAGATTGTATACAGGCAATCTGGTGTGTTTAAACAAGTGTTGCAAACCACATCTGGTTGCGATAGTATTTTGAATCTGGATCTCAGGATACAATTGAGCAGTCAAACAGATATCAGTAAAACAGATTGTGACTCTGTTGTGATCAATGGGCATATATATAAAATTAGTGGTGACTATACACAGGCTTATCAGAGTATAAATGGATGCGATAGTATATTGAGGATTCATGTAAATATCACAAACAGCAACTTGGCTCCTCTTGAAGTTTCGGGTTGTGATTCGGTTACCATAAATAAAACTCAATACACCCAAACAGGTAAATACTCACAGCAATTAATCAGTGCAAATGGTTGCGACAGTATATTGAATATTGACCTGACCATATTCAAAAGCAACTCGGCGAATGTACTATTTAATTCTTGTGATTCCGCTCAGATTAATGGTCAGAAATATTATCAATCCGGCAATTATACTCAATGGTTGAAAACAGTCGATCAATGTGATAGCATATTAAATCTGGAAGTCAGAATACAGTCAAGCAGTGAAACAGAAATAAGCCAATCTGATTGTGATTCAGTTGTGGTAAATGGTCAATCCTATACTCAAACAGGAAATTACATGCAAATACTTAAAAATGGAAATCAGTGTGATAGTGTATTAACGATACATTTTACCCGGCTGAGTAGCAGTATAACTGATTTGAATTTTAATTCATGTGATTCATTAAAGGTGAATGGAAAGGTTTACAAACAATCAGGGAACTATACACAAATGCTTACAAATTCAAATCAATGTGACAGCATATTAAATTTAAATGTCAGAATTCATAAGAGTGAAGAAACAGACATCAAATTGGCAGGTTGTGATTCCGTTTTAGCGAATGGAAGGACGTTTAAGCAAACGGGTAAATATTCACAACTATTAACCAGTTCGAATGGATGCGACAGCGTATTAAATCTGGACATTAGTATAAAGAACAGTGCGAAAGCAGATGTCAGTATTACAAGCTGTGATTCGATACACGTCAATGGTCAAACTTATAGAGTAAGTGGGGACTATACCCAATACCTGAAGACAGTAGCTCAATGCGACAGCATTCTGAACATCAAGGCAAATGTTTTGAACAGCAGTATGTCAAGGCTAAGCCAGAATGCCTGTGATAGTGCAGAAATTAATGGAATAAAATATTATGCTAGCGGCCACTATGTGCAAAATGTAAAGAATACCAATGGGTGCGATAGTACGATTCAAATAGAACTCACGATCAAACCAGGCAATAATATGACGATAGAAGCGGGAAAGGACACCAGTATTTGTCAGGGAGAGTTGGTAAGATTGAATGGTGTCTTTACAGGTCAGGCTAATTATGTCTGGCAGTCGAATGATGGAAGTTTCGATAATGCGAATAGTGCAACGCCAATGTACTATCCGGCAGAGGTAGGGGATAATCGTGTTTATTTACGGGCAGATGCCGGTTGCGGCGAACTGGTGGATAGTCTTACCATTCATGTATTGAGGAATCAAATTGTAAAGGTTGTTGGAGATACTTTAATAGAACCATGTAAAGAAATTAAGTTCACAGCCACAGGAGGAACAAATTATATCTGGACACCGGCATCTATGATTGATTGCCTTGATCCGCCCTGCAGCAGAGTAAAATTGAAACCAAACGAGACATACAGGTTTACAGTAACTACAGATGGCCCATGTCCTGTACCAGCCAGATTAAATTTATCCTTAGCTGAAGTAAAATCAGATATTTATTTGCCAAATGCATTTTCCCCAAATGGAGACAATATCAATGATCAGTTTCTACCTGTTTTTAATTGTGAACTGGTGGATTATTACAATCTTCAAATCTTTGATCGCTGGGGTAATTTAATCTTCGAAACGGATAACAAATCAATAGGTTGGAATGGTAAATATGAGAATGTGAACATGATACCTGGAGTATACACATATATCATCCAATATAAAGTGCACAACACGGAAAAAAAAGTGAAAACAGGCGATGTTACTTTAATTAGGTAATGAATTGTAAGGTACAAACTGATTATCGAAAGTATATCCATGCATAATTTAATTAGAGATGCATTAATGTATGAAAATGAGAAGCATTCTGTAGCCATTTATACTCTTCTTGATCTGGTAACATTAAATCGAATAATTGAAAATGAATTTTGAGCTATTCAATTTTGATTGTTTAACATAATGACAAATTCTTTTGTATAACGATATTATATGTATGTAAGCAAAATGAATCGAATAATTTTATTGGGTGTTATTTTTTTATCTGGTGGTTTTATACAGATTTATTCTCAATTCAACACTGACCTGTCATTAGAAAACTGGATTAATATTGGATCTTACTTTTATAACAACAGAAAGCCGGATAGCGCTGAGTATGCTTTTAAAAATGCACTTTATTTGGATAGTACGTTTCAGCTTGCCAATTATTGGATGGGTGTTGTTGAATATAATTTGAAGAGAAATGAATTAAATGCTGAAGCATACTTTCTTAAGGCAGCACGGTCTAAAAATGAATTAGCTGATGTATTTAATTATTTAGGAATTATTTACTCAAACAGATTAGAATATAAAAGAGCGGAGATATATTTTAAAAAAGCTCTAAAAGCAAGGCCTGGAGATGAATTGGCGCAAATTTCATTGATAGGAATTTATTTAAAGACGGATCAGTCAAATGATGCTGATGATTTGAAGAAACAAATTTTAAAGAAGGATTCAATTTCTAACCGGATGTTGATGAATTTGGGAATCGTATATGGTATTAACAAATACTATAATGAAGCAGAGCGAATCTTTAAACTTGTTATTTCCAATGACTCGGCTAATACTTTAGCTTTATACAAGCTGGGTGGCATTTATAATGAAATGGATCGACTCTTTGCTGCGGAACCTCTTTTTAAGAAGGCATTTTCTTTGGATTCTAACTTGCGATTGTCTTATTATGGCTATTATTTAGAAACAAAAACCTGGTATAAAAATGCAAATTCACTTGATTCTAACTTCACGATACCTTTTAGTAAATTGGGCTGGCTGTATTTTTTAACAAAAAAAATTAAAGAAGCAGAGCGATCTTATGAAATAGCGATATCCATGGATTCCAGCAATGGAAAAGCATACAGCAAATTGGGCTGGATTTATGCTATGACTGATCGATATAAGGAAGCAGAATATATGTTACGAAAAGCCATAAGCATGGATTCAAACAATTTGGATCCAGTTATCAGTCTGGCTTTTTGTGAGATGCAAACCAATCGATTGAAGGAAGCGGAACAAGATTTATTGAATGCGTTAAAAAGCAATTCCCGGTGTGTACCGGCACTTTTTGGTATGACATATATTGAATGTGGAAGGAACAATTTAGATGTAGCTTTTGAATATTTGGAAAGGGCACTGGTTTCAAAAAATTCAACCAGGCAATTGTTTAGAGTTGGAGATTTTTATTCTTTAAAAGGAATTTGTTTATTACATAGTTTACAGGGCCTGACAGAGGAAATGCTTAATAATGATGAACAACTTGCCAAGTTGCGGAAATTATCCAAATGGCATGAACTCGTAGTGAGATATTTTCCAAAAAAAATCTGAACATTAGATTGATAATTATTTGCTGAATGCAAGTCATTAATGCAATGTTTTTGAAATTGATTATTTCAAAAACATTTATGTGCTCATTAAGCACCTTTACATTTTAAAATTCAAAAAACTATCCTGCATGAACGTTCACTGGTTTTAAGTGCTTTTCAAACCAGTGTGCAGCTAAAGTAGAAGCAACATCCATTTTACCGTACTCCTCAAACAAGTGAGAAGCTCCTTCAACAATTTCAAGTTGCTTCTCGCACTTCAATTTTGAGAAAGCAAGTGGATTCAATTTTAAAACATCAGGATCAACGCTGCCTACTATGAGCAATGTAGGTGCATTCACTTTTTTTAAGACTTCCATAGCTAGATCGGGTCTTCCACCCCTGGATACTATGGCTTTTATGGAAGGGTAAATTGCTGCCGCTTTTTATGCAGAGGCCGCTCCGGTACTGGCTCCAAAATAACCGAGATTGCAGTTTTTAGCTTCAGCTTGTTTTGCTAACCAAACAGTAGCTCCAAGTAATCTTGTAGTCAACAAATCGATGTCAAACCGGGTTTGATAATTTTGATCTTCCCTTTCTTTCAGCAAGTCAAAAAGTATGTACCGATATTTTTTTGATGAAGATAATTGGCGACTGCCCGGTTGCGTTTGCTGAATCTGCTGCTTCCACTTCCGTGAGAAAAAAGTACGATAGCATCAGCATTTAAGGGGAGAATGAATTCACCGTTTACATTTACATGATCAATTGGAATATTTACTTCCAAATGAAACATTGATTCTTTCATGAGTTTCTCAATCGATGAGTACGGCTGGTGCAACTGCTTTGACATTGATTTCAAATTCGGCGAGCTGTGATAACCTGTCGTCAATTTGTTTTTCATTTACTTCTATTTCACGAAATATTTCAGCTTGATTCTCCATCTGTAATGCCTTTGAATAAGCAGCGGCAGTGCCAAAGCTACTTATTTTATAATGATTGATCTCTTGAATACTTGCCAGAAGACATGCATCTTTTACTTCAGGATCGGAGCAATTCGTCATCATTTCCTCAGCTTCTTCGATGAATGCTTTGATTACTCTGTTATCGATTTCCGTGTCAAAAAGTCTTTCGCCAAGAATAAACCATTTTAATTTTAATTCATGTTGTTCAATAAAGTCCAGGTATTTTCTTAGGACGATTTTGAATTTTAAAGAGCTTGATTCATTTATCCAGGAAGGTAAAACATTCATCAACTGCACTTCACCATTGTGAAATTTGCAGGATTTATAATTGAGAAGATCCTTCAAGGTTGTAATCGAATTTTTTTGATCTTTCATGATTGACAAATTTTGCTCCGAAAGTATGTTGCAGGTATATCTAAAACAATGATGGTCATCATACTTTATTTTGATTAGAATCATTAAAACAATTGAAAGCCTTGTTTAGAAATCCTGCAATAATAAATTAGTTGGAGTATTTGAAAATGTGTGGGTAACATATCGCAGACCAACGGCCATATCATTAAATTCTTCAGATCAATTTTACCATAGTCTTATTCTTACTGAAACGCCATCCCGATTTCCATTAATCAATTTGAAGAGTTTATATTCACTATTTTAAAGGAGCGCTGACCATTAATACAATTACGCTTATGCTCCTTTCGGGTTGGAAATGCAGCATTTTATAAGGCATATCAATTGGATTAGAAATGAATGGTTTTAAAAGTTTCTAAGCTTCCAAAGCTTTAATTGACATAATTTTTTTTTAAAAATATATACATTAAGATTTTTTATAATATATTTGCTCCAGTATTTGAGTCCATTGGATGGGTTATGGCCATTTTTGAATCCTTCCAAGGACCATAAATGCATCCAATCTTTCTGCCGTTCTCATTGGTTCTAAAGGAGTTATGAGAATTTAGCAGGAAGATGAACCACCCATCCTGATACAGAAAAAATAAGATTTAAGTGGAATGATTCTGCACGGACATTTCTATAAGTAGTGTCATGTAGGAACATTCGGGTCTTGTAAAATGTGATATTAAGCTAAACTTAAAGATATTATGACGGGCTTGGACAGACTACAGACAAAGTCTTTTTAAACATGTCTGATTGGATTATAGTGTGGACCATCTTCAAAATATGAAACTATTTATACTGGTTTTACTGCTATCGTATGCTCCATGTTCTGGAAATGCACAGACCAATGTGGTGTATTCCGGTGGGGAGATGGCAAATTTCAGTATCGTGGATATTTCTGTTGTAAACGGAGTGGCTTGGAGTACTGAAAGAGCAGCAGTTCCGGGTTATTTCAGTGCAATCGATACGGCAACATTCATTGGATGCTCCGATTCAGCAAATGTCAATGGCTACATCAAAAAATATGGAAATCAGGCTTTCATTTTTCCGGTAGGGAATGGAAAAGATTTGAGATCTCTTGAAATTTCAGCACCGACTGCATCAACCGATGCCTATGCAACCGCCTGGATCGAAGGCAATCCAAATGTCAACCGCGATCCGACGATACCCTATCCCGGATATCATTCCATTTATTCTTACGGAGCTCCGCTTGTTGCGATCAGTCCGGCAGGTCAATGGGATTGGCAGGTTGGATACGGAGGTTATCTTGGTAAGGGGACCACAGGTTCTGGATTCGGCCTCACGATCACTGTGAGTATTCCTGATATGACTTCATTTTCTCAAGCAAGTTATTTGAGATTGGTCGGTTGGAATGGTGCAAGATGGATTGATTTAAGTGGGAAAGCTACCGCCAGCGGAAATACAGAAAACAGCACACTTAGTGGAACCATGATTGCAGAAATTTCAGCAATTGCTATCGGGCGGGTGGCTTCATCACTGGCGGTGAAACTCGAAAATTTTCATGTTGATGCATCAGGATGTAATGCAATTCTGATATGGAATGCTTTCAATGAAATCAATACTGAAGCATACATCGTGGAGCAAAGTCTTGATGGCATAAATTTTCATACCGTTTCTACTTTGATTGCTTCCGGTTTGACCAATGGGAAATTATATACAATTGAAATTGCACAACCAAATCAACTGGCTTATTACAGACTAAAGATTAAAGATAACGATGGCACATTCAGTTACTCTGAAATAATATCCAGCCGCAATCATTGCAATTCAAGTGATTATTTGTTGGTGTATCCTAATCCGGTTTCTGATTATGAAGACTTAAATGTGCGTTTTTCAACTTACTATACTGGTAAGGCAGAATGTATTTTATTCAACAGTATGGGACAGAGACTCATGAATAAATCTTTAGAGGTTGGTTCCGGGATCAATATGATTTCATTTGATGTAAAAATTTTATCCTCAGGTACCTATTTCATAATCTTGATGACTGACGGCGGAAAGCAAATTGACAATACCCAAAAATTTACCAGACAATAAATGAATTAATCGACTATTGGAAAACAATATCATATATAGAATAAGATTCATAGCGGTGTATGCCATCGCAAGTTGCGCTATTCCTTTGTTTTCTCAGGTAAAGGTTGGAAATAATCCTGCTTCAATAAATCCCAACTCTGTACTGGAAATTGAATCCACGAATAAAGGTTTGTTGTTGCCAAGGTTGTCTTTAAGTTCTACAACAAGTGCAACTCCTTTAAGCAGTTTTGTATCCGGTATGTTTGTGTATAATACTTCAACGGTTAATGATGTTTCGCAGGGCATCTATTACAGCGATGGCACGAAATGGATCAGGGTAAATTCATCCTCCGGATCTAACTTCTGGAGTCGATCGGGGAACAACAGCACCTTACCAACGAATGATTTTCTGGGGACAACAGATAACGCACCCCTGATATTAAAGACAAAAAATACGGAACAACTAAGAATTACTGAAAACGGAAATGTAGGTATAGGTACTTCGACACCTACTGCGACATTACAAATAAAAGGACAGTTGGTGGTCGATACGTTGCAAGCGGGAAATACAGTAACAGATCATGTTGTCGTAGCAAATCCGTCAGACGGCAGATTTAAAATGTTGCCAGCGAATAGTCTTCTTTTGGGTACAGAAAAAAGTATCGAAATTGTTGCAACCAGCGGACAATCGGTCTTTACAACTCCTCTGCAAATCACAGACATCAACAAAATATTGCTTTATAGAAACGGAGTGTTGATCTCGTTTACCATTAATGATGCAAATTCAATCATTGCAGAAATACCCTGTATGCAAGGAGATGAAATCAGGATTTTTCAATTCAAATAAATTAGGCTCAAATAAAAAATTAAAAATGGATTAATTATGAAAAAAATTTTATTATTCTCAATTTTAAGCATTTCGTTTGTGGCAGCCGTGAATGCCCAAAAAGTAAGTACACGGGTTATTGATAACAAGGGTACAATCAAATGGGTGTTGGACAGTTCTACAGCGGTCATCACCAAATCTGACAGTACAATTCTGTTTGTCACTCCAAGTCAAATGCGAGACACACTGGAAAACTTTGTAAGGTATTCCGATACCGCTTCCATGCTTTCCGATTACATTAATGGTGGTGCAAACGGCATTACTAAGAATGGACAAAATTTGGAGTTGGGAGGTGCTTTGAATCAAGCAACCACAATTACCACTACCGCAAGTAATTTTTTGGCGATTACAGGATTGCAGTCCGGATCCAATTCAACGGACAGTGTCATGGTTGTGAATCCCGGCACAGGGCAGGTCAAATTTATTTCAGCTTCTTCACTGTTTAATGCTTTGACATTTAGTAATGGTTTGACAAAAACAGGGAATGCTGTAAAGCTTGGCGGCAACTTAACCCAATCGACAACGATCGGAACCGATGCAACGAATACACTTAAACTGACCGGATTGCAAAGCGGTAGTTTGGCAACGGACAGTATTGTTGTTACTGCTTCGGATGGTACTTTAAAAAGTGTAACCAGGGAAACGCTCTTGCAAAGTGGAGATCAAAACTATACTGCAACTTCCGGCCAGTCCGTATTCAGCGTTACGAACATGCCT
>JBGAWX010000112.1:0-10398 GCA_044227375.1 Saprospiraceae bacterium | reverse complement strand
AAAAGCACAAATTTCGGAGACACATGGGACAGTATTGGATATATTGCTGGAGCTAATCAGCCATATGTTTGCAGGTTTTCCAGTTTGAATACGGGATGGGTTGGTGGAACATTTGGAGAACTGTATAAATCAACAGATGCAGGTAAAACCTGGAATAAGATTTTGTACGTCGATGAAAAAACAGGTTGTGCAGATATCGCGATTAATCCAAATCAACCCAACATCATTTATGCAACGACCTGGCAATTCAGAAGAAAAGCATACACCTTTGAATCCGGTGGTAAAGGATCTGCATTATATAAAAGTGAAGATGGTGGCGCAACATGGAGAAAAATTACCAAAGGATTGCCTGAAGGTGATTTTGGAAGAGTGGCATTGGCACTTGCTCCCAGTGCACCGGAAAATTTATTGGCTATTGTCGAATCCAATAATACCGGTCTCTTTATTTCCTCCGATCATGGGGAATCCTGGAAAGCACAAAGCGCTACACTGAATGTGGTTTCGCGGCCATTTTATTTTTCTACACTGGTGATCGATCCTAAAGATCATAAACGAGTGTATCGTCCTGCATTTCAGTTTTCGTATTCTGATGATGGAGGCTATTCGTTTAACGATGCAAGTTATGATGGTGGATGGGTGCATAGTGATCATCATGCGTTGTGGATTGATCCGAACAATACACATCATATGTTTCTTGGAACAGATGGTGGTGTGTATATTAGCAATGATCGCGGTGCAACATGGATCTATTGTCAGAATCTACCCGTCGGGCAATTCTATCATGTGGCAGTGGATAATGCAGATCCATATCGTGTGTATGGTGGTTTGCAGGATAATGGTTCGTGGATGGGTCCGAGTGCAAATCCCGGTGGTATCGGTAATGGTGACTGGAAAGGTATTTACTGGGGCGATGGATTTTGGACAGTTCCCGATCCGAATGATTCCAATACCGCATACGCAGAATATCAGGGTGGAAATTCTGCAAGAATAAATCTCCCTACTTTCAAATCATATACAACAAAACCTCAACAATCGCAGACACAGGAAAAATTGAGATGGAATTGGAACAGCCCGATTGTATTTGGTCAAAACAACAAGAAAAATTTATACGTCGGATCGCAATATTTATTTAAATCAACTGATCAGGGAAGAAACTGGACAGCGATATCTCCTGATCTTACAACAAATGATAAGAAAAAACAGGAACAGGAAGAATCCGGCGGATTGAGTGCCGATGTAACGAGTGCGGAAAATCATTGTACCATTTTTACGCTTTCAGAATCTCCATTCAATGAAAACATCATTTGGGTTGGAACCGATGATGGGAATTTGCAATTGACGCGTAACGGAGGAAAGACCTGGACAAATCTTTCAATGAATTATGCTTTGTCTGGAATTCCTGCGCAAAGCTGGATCAGCAGTATCGAAGCTTCTCGTTTTGATTCCAATCTTGTTTATGTGACATACGATAATCATACCTATGGAGATCATCATACCTATCTGGCTAAATCTTCAGACATGGGAAAAACATGGACGAGAATTATGAGTAAAGAATTTACCGGATTTGCACACAAGATTAAAGAAGATGCAGTGAATAGAAATTTATTGTTTCTTGGTACCGAGATGGGTTTATTTGCTACACTGGATGGGGGAGAGAATTGGTTTCGAATGAAAAATAATATTCCGGAGTATGCTTTAGTACGCGATATTCAAATACAGGAAAGAGAAAATGCATTGGTAGTCGGCACACATGGTCGTGGCATTTATATCATCGATGACATCACTGCATTGCGTACAATGAATAAATCTCTGTCAGAAAAAGATGTTGTGTTGTTTGATACCAGACAAGTTGAATTGACGACAGGCAAATATGGTGGTGGTGTTCCGACGCCGGGAGGTTGGTATGCGGGGAATCCAGATGAAATTCCACCAATCCAGTATTATCTCAAAGATCGCGTGATGACCGGAGATGTGAAAGTGGATATCCTGGACATGGAAGGAAAATTGATTCAAATGCTGCCTGCCGGAAAAAGGAAAGGGATCAACAAAGTATATTGGAATCAAAGATTGAAACCTGCAAAAGTTGCTGAAGGCGGAACCAAACTCGATTTCGGTGCATTCAGCGCACCCAAGGTATTGCCCGGAAAATACATTGCGAAATTAGTAGTGGGCAACCAGGAATACCGCGATACGTTCGAATTAACACACAAGGACAAACCGGATTATAAGTTGGAAGACCGGAAATTGCAATACGAAGTCTGCATGAAATTTTATTATATGCATGAACAATTGGCCAGACGGGTAGAAGAAATCAGCAATCAGCAAAAGTTAATCCGCGATGTGAAAGATAAAATGAAAAATAAAAAGAACAAGATGCTTGCGGAAGAATATCTGGCTCAACTGGAAAAATTAAGAACTACTTTACTTGCAACTAAATTGAAATCCATTTTCGCGGATGAAAAAAAATTGCGTGAATTAATTTCAGAAGCATACGGAGACATCGTTGGTGAAGAGCAAAGACCTTCAAACCTGATCATCGAAAGAGCATCTGGTTTACAAAGAGATGTGGACAAAGCGGATGAAGATCATAAAATGTTGAAGGAAAAATTTCAAGCGAAATTTGATAAAGCGGTGAAGAAAGAAAACATTGTAAGGGAGGTGAAACCGTGAAGGAGTTAGGAGTTAAGAGTTAGGAGTTAGAAGTTAGATGTTTTTTGAAGAGGATTGCAAATTTGGTTAATATTGTTTCGCCTAAGTATTAAGAACAAATTTTTTACTAAATAACATCTAAATTTTAAAAAAATGAGTGAGAACAAATCAATTCTGTTAAGGGAATCATTTTCCAATGCAATTACAATTATTGAATTGTATAAATTTCTGGTTTATGAGAAAAAAGAGTTTGTATTGAGTAAACAGTTATTACGTTCAGGGACATCAGTTGGTGCTAATATTCGGGAGGCCCAAAATGCTGAAAGTACAAATGATTTTATACATAAACTTGCAATAGCTCAAAAAGAATGTGATGAAACCATTTATTGGCTTGAACTTTTAAAAGAGACTGATTACATTCCTGAAATGGTTTATCAAAACGTAAGTATGAAAGTTACAGGTGTATATAAAATGATACGGAGTGCAATTTTTACACTAAAGGCTAAAAAAAATAAAACAACTTCTAACTCCTAACTCCTAACTCCTCACTTCTAACTATAATGATTTCGTTCTCCCTCCATCAACAGGTAAATTTATCCCTGTAGCGCGAATGGTATTGGATACTCCAAGATTTTCTATAGGTTGTTTCACGGAGGTAGAAATGATATTTATAATGCGGCCATAGCGTGCATCTTTCATGCCTTGCATCACATTGACCACCAGGACATGATTACTAATGAGATGTTGACGAAAAGCAGTTTCGAATTGGTTTCTGTCTGCTCCAACAATGGGTCCGGCTGCAGGTCCTCCGGTATTGTTTACGAGGATGTGTACAGGATGATTCATGACCAACAGTTGAACTTTTTTATTCAATTCATCAGGATCAACCATGTCTGCTGCCAAAGCATTATGATTTTGGTGATTCGACTTCGGAAGTTGGTCAATGATCTCTTCCAATGCGGATGCATTTCTTGCTAATAAAGTAACAGAAGCGCCGGCTTGCGCTAATGCAATTGCGCATGCTTTGCCAATGCCTTTGCTGGCACCACAGACTAATGCGTGTTTATTTTCTAATTGTATATTCAGCATTATCGGACTAAAGTTACTGTTCCTTTTAATTTTTCTTTTTTTGGACCATCACAATCTTTATATTCCAATTCACATACGTATATATAGGTTTCCATGGGGACATCGGCATCCGGTATCCATGCTGCATTGATGTCTTTCTTTTCATATAGGGTTTTCCCCCAACGGTTATAGACATACAAGTTCAACGAAATGATAGAATCCTTTTTCATCTCATGGATCCACGGTCGGAATTTTCTGTTGATTTCTTCACCATCAGGTGAAAAGATATTCGGAAACCGGATCAGGCTGTCAAGCAATACATTTGATGATTCAATTTTTTTAGTTTGAAAAATAGTATCGCATGCAGTTATAGCCATTAAAGTATAGACACCTTCTTTGGAAATGGTGATTTTATCTGTAGTTTCTTTTGTACTCCATGTGTAGCCTAAACATAAATCACAAATTGCAGTCAATTCGATGGTTTTGCCATAACATATTTTATCGGGTCCCATGATTTCCAGTGAAGGATTTGTATGACTTATAACCACAAGAGTTGAATCCCTTAATGTAGTATGACAAGAATCATTCAGTGCGATGGTTACAACGATGTTACCAGGTTTTGATAACACTATGGTCTCTGTGGTTTCACCGGTACTCCAAGTGATGTTTCCTTTATTGTATGGAAATGGAATGCTAATTGAAGTTTGATCACCTTCGCAGGGTATGGAAACGATGTCGGGAATCAAATCCACTTGTGGTGGAGAGATTTCAATCATAGAAAAATCATCCACAAAATAATAAATCGGTTCGCCAGATGGATTGACCGGTCGTTTGGTGCCAACAAAAGTGGTATCTCCTGATCCCAATGCACGAAATCTGCCGACTATAAAATGATCTTCACCGCCTTGTGCAGTGTAATCAAAACTGAATTGCCGGTAACCGGCTTGAGTTATAAAGTCTCCATCATTGGATTGAAATGTCGGGACAATTTGTTTGAGGGGTTCCGCCTGTGGATGAATTCCTGAACCACTCAGGATATACACTCCGATTTCGTCAATGATGTAATTTAAATTTTGTGTGCTGGGTCTGACCCAGAAACTGAATTGATATTTAGCTCCCGGCTTAAGGCACTCTGTAAAATGATTGAGCAGGTATTCGAATTTTGGAAATCCAACAAAAAATCCACCGTGTTTTTTACCTGAATGTGGTGTGATGGAATAAAAATCAGGAGAGCCATAAGTAGCCGCATTCCAATCAATAGGGTCGTTGGCCCCTGAACCAATGCCGAGTTCTTTAAAACCTCTACTGTCACATTTAGCGCATTGTTCGAATCCCGGATTTGGAATCAGGTTTTGTCCAGTCAATTGAGTGGTAATGCCGACTATTGATAAAAGCCAAATTAATTTCTGCATAAAATCATTTTGCAAAACGAAGATATGTTATTTTTACTAAGCAACTTATTACATGGCGCAGCAGTTTTGGACCTTTCATGATCAAACCGGAACGGAACATTCCTTTGGGATTTTTCATGGGGAAGAGAGCGGGCATTTTGTTGCTTATCTCGATGACCGCGTCATGATCATAGATTTTGGAATCCTGGACAACAAGAGCTATAATTTTTTTTTCGAACGCGAACTGTTGAGATTCAATATTCAAAAAAAAGATAATGAATTTTTCTACACGCTGAAGGTGGATAAAGAAACCAATACTGAGTTAAATGTCGAAATTAAAAAAGAGCGGAAGGATGAAATTCACATCATCATCCTGATCATTCTCATCGTCGTCGTGGTTTTTTTAAGCCTGTATTTACGTTCAAGGAATTGAACTGGATTAAAAAAAATCCCGATGTTTTTTCAAACACCGGGACGATATTTACCTATTACTTTAGTGATTCAATTCTACTTCTGAATTATTCAGATACCACTTCGAAGTTGAGCTTGGCGTGAACGTCTTTGTGAAAGTCGATCATTGCAGTGTATGCTCCTGTGGTTTTAACTTCTTCATCGATGTGAATTTTTTTACGCTCTACATCAATATTGCACTGATCTTTCAATGCAGCGGCAAGCTGAACATTGGTAACGCTTCCGAAAATTTTATCTGAAGCTCCGGTCTTAGCACCGATTTTTAAAACGACACCTTGCAGTTGTTCGGCCATTGCTTTGTATTCATTGACCTTTTTATTTTCGCGGGCATCTTCCTGCCTTTTCAATTCTTTCAATTTTCTCAAATTAGAATCATTGGCAAGTAAGGCCACGCCATTGGGTATTAAAAAATTGCGGCCAAAACCAGGGCGAACCTTTATCACTTCGTGCTTGTCACCAAGCTTATCCATGTCTTTTAATAAAATGACTTCCATATCATTAATAGTTTTCCTGTTATTTTAAAAGATCCGTTACATAAGGAAGTATCGCCAGATGTCTTGCCCGTTTTACAGCAGTAGCCACCCTTCTTTGATACTTTAAAGAATTGCCCGTAAGTCGTCTTGGAAGAAGTTTTCCCTGCTCATTTACAAATTGAATGAGGAAAGCATCATCTTTATAATCGACGTATTTCAAACCGAATCTTTTGAAACGGCAGTATTTGGTTTTTTTCTGACCTATATTCGGGTTGCTGAGAAACTTAATTTCGTCTTGTGTTGCCATGTTTTAAATTTTAATGAAGCTTATTCTTCTTCAGGTATAACAATTTCAGCAGGAGCTGGAGTGGCCGGAGCAGCAGGAGTATTTCGCACATAAGGTTCCGGTGTATGTTCAACCGGTTTTTCTTTGCGCTGTTTCTTCCCGATTTTTCCATTTCTCTTATCCTCATTGTACTTCACTCCGTACTTGTCTAAAGCGACCGTTAAGAACCGCATGATCCGCTCATCGCGTTTCAAAGCCAATTCAAGTTTGGGAATGAAATTAGGATTTGGAGTCGCAAATTCAACGCAGTAATACATACCGGTTGAGCGATTGTTGATGGGATAAGCCAATTGCCTGAGTCCCATTTCAGCGATATGGACGATGCTGGCACCTTCATTGGTGAGCATATCCTTATACGTCTGAACTGTCGATTTTACTTCATCGCCCGACAGTACTGGATCCACGATGAAGCTTACTTCTAAATGACGCATATTAATAAATAATACTTTTGTTCAAAAAGGGCTGCAAATGTAGATATTTAATTGAAATAAACCAAGAGAGGGTTATTATTTAATAAACTGGTTCCTGGTTCCTAGCTCTTTGCCCCGAGTTCTATTAAGGCTGATCTCAGGACAGTTAGGTAGGTTTGTACAATATCCAGGTGAGACCTGAAATTCAAGATTGCAATCCGGATCCAAAAAATACCATGGAGGGTTGTGGATGACACAAAGACCCTCCCATCTTTAATTACATAGTTGACTATCAATTGGTTAAATTCATTGGCATCACCTGTTTCCGGTACGTATCTATATATACACACTGAGGTTTCCGGATAAGGACCCGTTTCAAATCCAAGTTTTGCGACCTCCTGATAAAAATACCGGCAAAGCCATATTTTCTCTTCCAGACAAGCTATAAAAGGTTGGATACCATACAGTTTAAGGGGCAACCACAATCTCAACCCTCTGAAATGCTTGGTGAGTTCGGGAGATAGATCGGCAGGACTGAGTTCTTCCTGAGTTGAAAGAGTATCCTGCATATAAGCCGCTTTATAATAATGAGCTTTATATAATGAGGCGGTATCTTTCACAAGAACAGCACCCAATCCATAGGGTAAGAACAGACCTTTATGAGGATCAATGACCACACTATCTGAGCGTTCTATCCCTTTAAAAGCTTCTTTTAGGGGCTGACCATTGGCTTGCTCAAGATCACTGAGAATAAAAAACCCTCCATAGGCTGCATCGACATGAAACCATAAATGTTCCTCCTGAGCGAGGTCTGCTATATCATTCAATGGGTCAATGGTGCCGGTATCTGTTGTACCGGCACTGCCTACCACCAAGAATGGTTTGAGTCCTTTCGATTTATCTTCAATCACCATTTTTTTCAAAGCAGAGATCTCCATTTTAAAATTCTCATTCATGGGTACAAAACGGGTATGAGCTTCCCCAAGACCACAGATTCGAATGGCTTTATGGATGCAATGATGTACTTGTTCTGTCACATAAATGCAAAGGTTTGGAATTTCTACGGATTTGATTTGTCTGGCTTCTTTCGCAGTTACTATTGCAATTAAATTGGCAATGGATCCGCCGCTTGCAAGATTTCCATGACTTCCTTTTGGAAATCCGATTATTTTGCACATCCAGCGTATGAGTTCATTTTCAATTTTTACTGCAGCCGGTCCGCCAAAGAAAATACCTGCATATTGATTGGTAACAGCTGCTAAATAATCTCCCAGAACTGCTGCATAGATTCCACCACCAGGAATATAACCCAGATGACCACCGGATGCGGGATTGAGACCCTGAGTGATCATATGGTTTTGAAGTTCTTCGAGTACCTCAGAAAGATCATGAGGTTTATTCAAGTCATCATCCAATGCTAAATGTTCTTTTTGGCTTCCAAATAATTGAAATGCTTTTCCTTTTGGAAGTGAATCGATAAAATGATCAGCAAAAGTTGTACTTTTATCAGTCCATTTTTTTCGCAAATCAAATGATGGCTCAAGACTGCGTGAAATGAGTTCTAATTGAAGAATTTTATCTGGAAGAATATCCTTTTTATCTTTCATGAATTCACAAATCTGCAGTCTTTATTCATAAAAATTGTCAAAAAATTGCAAAATTTCTATGTTCGTTAAACCATTATTAGAATTTTTCGTATTTTTAGTTCCCTTAACCCAAGCGCTTAAAATGTTGAGAAACATGATTAAGCATTAAAGTGTAGCCGATGTTTACCAAAGAAATCATTCACGACGCATTAAAATATCATTTTGGATTTGAAGCATTCAAAGACAATCAGGAATATATAATTGATTCTTTATTGCGTGGCAAAGATACGTTCGTAATCATGCCAACCGGTGGTGGAAAATCACTATGCTATCAACTTCCTGCGTTGATGTTGCCCGGTACCGCCATTATCATTTCGCCATTGATTGCATTGATGAAGAACCAGGTGGATTCCATTCGCGGTTACGGACAAACAGATGAAATAGCGCATTTTCTCAATTCTTCATTGAATCGGTCAGAAATAAAACAAGTCAAGGAAGATATCGTACGTGCAAAAACAAAACTGCTATATGTTGCACCGGAGACTTTGCAAAAAGAAGAGACGATTGAATTTTTAAATTCAGTGGATCTGTCTTTTGTTGCGGTCGATGAAGCCCATTGCATTTCTGAATGGGGACATGACTTCAGACCGGATTACCGGCGCATCAGAGACATGATCAATTCATTGACCAAAAAAATTCCAATCATCGCATTAACTGCAACGGCAACACCCAAAGTGCAAACTGACATTGTAAAGAGTCTTGAAATGGTAGATCCCCAGATTTACATTTCATCATTCAACAGGCCCAATTTATATTACGAAGTGCGTCCAAAGATCTCCAAAGATCAGACGATGAAGCAAATCGTACAAATTGTAAAATCACATCCCGGCGAATCCGGAATCATCTATGTTCAGGCCAGGAAAACAACGGAAGATGTTGCACAAATCCTTCAGGTCAATGGAATCAAAGCATCACCGTATCATGCCGGTATGGAAGCCAAAGCAAGAACACAGGTACAGGATGATTTTCTCATGGAAGAAATCGATGTCATTTGTGCTACGATTGCATTTGGAATGGGAATCGATAAACCGGACGTTCGTTTTGTCATCCACTATGATATTCCAAAAAGTCTTGAAAATTATTATCAGGAGACCGGTCGTGCAGGACGCGATGGAATGGTAGGTGATTGTTTTGCATTTTTTTCTAATGCGGATTTGTTGCGACTGGAAAAATTTCTTCGGGATAAACCTGCATCAGAACGGGACATGGGTGCGCAATTGCTCGATGAAATGGAAGCCTATGTGGAAAGCGCGGTATGTCGCAGAAAATTTGTGTTGCATTATTTCGGTGAAGAATTTGAACAGGATCGATGCAAAGAGATGTGCGACAATTGCCGCAATCCAAAACCATTGATCGATGCTAAAGATGAAATGCTTCTGGGATTAAAATCCATCATTTCGTTAAATCAGAACTTTACCGTAAAAACACTTGTCGAATTTGTATGTGGTGTGAAAACCAAAGACATTCTCGATTATGATTTGGATAAACATGAATTGTTCGGACAGGGTTTGGAAAAAGGAAACTTATTCTGGTTCTCCTTATTCAGGCAAGGCATCCTGATGGATTATATCATAAAAGATATCGAGACATACGGAATTCTTAAGTTGAGTGAAAAAGGACATGAGTTTATCAAGAAGCCGGGTAAGGTGATGATCAGTATCAATCACGACTATGGAGATACTGCATCCATCATTGAAGAAGATTCAGCACCGGCACAGGGAGCTGCATTGGATCCTGTGTTATTCAAAACACTAAAAGAAATCAGACTCGATGTTGCCAAGAAACATAAGGTCAAACCGTGGGTTATCTTTTTTGATCCGGCATTGGAAGAAATGGCCACGCGGTTTCCGATCACTATCGAAGATCTCTGCCAGATTTCAGGCGTGAGCAAAGGAAAAGCAGAACGATATGGACAAGCTTTTCTTGATTTCATTCAAAAGTATG
>JBGAWX010000111.1:0-10518 GCA_044227375.1 Saprospiraceae bacterium | reverse complement strand
ATTGTTTTTAGAATTCGCGCCCATGTTTTTACTAATCCAGTAAATTCTTCGGTGATCCTTCAGGCTGATTGCCTTTTGAAGTTCAAAGACATTGAATTCTTTACTGATCCCAATGAACCGGTTGATCTCTTCTTTTGTAACTTTTTGTCCTTTCGCAATATTCAATTTCAGTTTTTCAAGTTCATTGTAAATGGTGGAGAGATCATTCCCGATGGAATCCATCAACAGCATCTGACATTCTTCATCCATGTCGATTTTCAATTCCTTTATAGCAGATTTTATAAATGAAGGAAGCTGATAGTCCGCAAGTGCTTTGAATTCAAAATAAAATCCAAGATCTTTAATTTGTTTCACCCACGATGAGCGGCCATCCGGTTTTTTTGAAAAACATATCAAAAGCAACGTACTGGATAACGGTTGTTTCGCATAAGCTACCAGGGGTTCCCAGGTCTTGACATTTTGCCCTTCCTTTTGCTTTTTAATATCCTGGGCTTCCTTGACGATGATGACTTTCCGGTCACCAAAAAAAGGAAATTCCCTTGCCAGTTCAACCACTTCACGAGCTTCAACATCCTTACCGTATAAAATGCTTTGATTGAATTCCTGGAATTCCTTAGCGAGGTACTGATCTTGAATCGTTTGTACCAATTTATCAATAAAAAATAATTCCTCAGTACTGATTAAATAGATTGGTTTATGTTTTTGACTGAGTATTTCATTGAGGAGTTCCTGAATTTCCATCACATCGAATTATCTTCCGGTAAAGTTAGTTAGCCGGGCTTATCTTTGGGTTGAATTTAGAAGGGAATATGAAAAATAAATTGATTTTGGTAACCAATGATGATGGCATATTTGCTCCGGGATTAATGGCGTTGGTAAAAATCGCAGAACAATTTGGTGAAGTGGTTGTCGTAGCTCCAAACAGTCCGCAATCGGGTACCGGTCATGCAATTACTATTAATCAACCTATCCGGCTTCATAAAATTCACACCATGCAGGGAATTGAAGCCTATGAATGTTCAGGTACTCCGGTGGATTGTGTAAAGCTTGCAAAAAACGTGTTGTTGAAAGACCGGAATATCGACATTTGTTTATCAGGAATCAATCATGGCTCCAATGCGTCTATAAATATCATTTACTCCGGAACTTTATCCGCTGCTATGGAAGCGTCTCTCGAAAACATTCCGTCAATTGGATTTTCATTGTCGGATTATTCTTTTGAAGCGGATTTTGAAGCCTCTTCTGAATTCGTTAAACACATAATACAAACGGCTTTAGAACAAGGTATCAAAAACTGCAATCTGCTCAATGTCAACATTCCCAAAATCAGCAAATCGGAATTGAAAGGAATTCGCATGTGTAAACAGGCAGAAGGCCGTTGGGATGAAGAATTCATGGAAGCTAAAGATCCTAGAAACGAGCCTTATTACTGGCTCACCGGAAAGTTTTATGCCAACGAACTCACTGAAGATACGGATCTTTGGGCCCTTGAAAACGGATACATCAGCGTCGTTCCCTCAGGACACGACTTAACTGTATATCATGCCATTGAAAGCAATAAATATTTTGAAACAAGTTTTTAAATACGATGCTGTAGATTCCTATAAATCAATTCAATTTGTTGAAGGAATAAAAAAAGAAAAATGAAATTCAATGTAGATAAATACACGATTACAAAATCTGATACTTCTCTCCTTGTTGCTCCCACTACAACTTTTTAACATTACTTATGAATAGCTTATCCTCTTACAATAAAATCTGGATTGGAATATCGGTCGGTCTTTGTGTACCATTTGCATGTTATGGAATCATATTAATGATCTACGACAAATTGGATTACTATGAAATTTTTAACCCGGCAGGATTGGCACCAAATTTCAGAGAACGCACCATTGCATTGCTCGCCATTATATGCAATATCATTCCGCTTCAGATTTTCAATAAAAAGAATTTACTGGATTCCATGCGAGGAATTGTTTTTCCCACTCTATTCTATGTGATTTTGTGGATGTATTATTACGGAATGGATTTGATCAGCGGATGAAATTAAATAAAGTTTACATCATATCCGGAGAGGCCTCAGGTGATTTGCACGGGGGTAAATTGTGTAAAGAACTCAAAAAGATAAATCCGGACATTCAAATCAGGGGATGGGGAGGCGATCAGTTAGAGGCTGCCGGTGCCGTTGTGGATGTGCGATATGAAAGAGTAAATTTTATGGGATTTACAGAAGTTCTGAAGAATATCATTACCATTCTCAAATTATTCAGACAAACTAAAAGGACCATTCTGGAATTTAAACCGGATGCATTGATCTTAATCGATTACCCTGGATTCAATTTAAGAATGGCCAAATGGGCCAAAGAACATTCCATTCCGGTGTATTATTATATCGCTCCTCAGGTTTGGGCCTGGAAAGAAAAACGAGTCCGGATTATTAAAGAAGCTGTCCGAAAACTTTTCATCATCCTGCCATTTGAAAAAGATTTTTTTTCTAAACATGGAGTTCCCTCCTATTACTTTGGTCATCCCCTGCTTCAACTTATTCATGAGTTCAAATACGACCGTGATTTCAGAATCAAGAATCAACTGACGAATCAATCCATTATTGCCATCTTACCAGGAAGCAGAAGACAGGAAATCAAAACGATGCTGCCAATCTACCTGGAAGCGGTTCAACATGAATGCAAGTATCAGATTGTCCTTGCAGGATTGACTCAACACCAAGAACTTTATGAATCCATCTGTAAAACTTCTGATGCGAAAATTAAAATAGTCTATAATGACACTTACAATTTATTACATCAGTCTAAAATGGCAATTGTGACTTCCGGTACAGCTACCCTGGAAACCGGCCTTTTCGGTGTACCCGAAGTGATTTGTTATAAGGGCAATCGGATTTCGTTCGAGATTGCAAAAAAATTAATTAAAGTAAAATTTATTTGCCTCGTCAATCTCATTGCGGATAAAAAAATAGTACAGGAATTAATACAGGATGATTGCAATCCGGTTTCGCTGCAGGACGAATTGACCAAATTAAAAAATCATCCGGTCCGGAAAAGAATCAAGTCGGAGCTCAAAGCGATACAGTCTTTACTTAGCGGAGAGCATCCTTATGAAAATGTTGCGAAAGAAATCATGAAGGGAGAATGAGACTGCAGGCTGTAGGCTGTAAACTGTAAACTGTAAACTGTAAACTGTAAACTGTAAAAAAAAATGCTTTGATTGAAAAACAATACTTTTCGAAATCAATTAATGAACTATTCATCTTATAAATTAATCAACCATAGCCTATCCCAAAGGGACCCCTAAGGTGCAGACTAAAAACCTATATTCTACTAAATTTATTTAAATGGGATTTTTTCGAAGACTATTTGACCTTGACAAATCGCGCAACAATGCCATGCGAAGTATTGCCTCAGAATTGAATCTGAAATTTACAGACCACAATGACACCGGGATGCACGCGCAGCTCAGTGAGTTCAAATTGTTTGATTTCGGCGCTTCCCCAAAAATTACCAATGTAATGACCGAATCCATGTTGAATTCTGAAAACCATGTATTCGATTATGAGTATGTGGTGTCCACAGGGAAATCCAGCAAGATTTTTAAACAAACGGTATTGTTTATCAATTCCAAAGAACTTTCCCTTCCACAATTTTATCAGAAACCTGAAAATATTCTCACAAAATTTTTAGCACTCTTAGGTTTTGATGACATTGACTTTATCCGCTTTCCGGAATATTCAAACAAATACAACCTCAAAGGAGAATATGAAGAAGTGATCCGTTATTATTTTTCAAAAGATGTTTTGGAATTGCTTACCCAACAAAAAGATTTATATATGGAAGGCATGAATTATTACCTGATTCTATATCAGAATGATAAACTTTGTCCACCGGAACAAATAAAATCCTTCAGGAATCTTGGGTTGATGCTTTACAAACTTTTTTTAATGCGAACTAAAGAAGATGAAGAACGTCCGGACGGTGAGAATCTCATTGGATTGATAAAGTAATATTTGAAGAGACTACTTCGCTTAGTTCAATGATCTTGAAAAAATTATTTTTTTGCTTTTGTGGCCGCCTTTGTTTTAGTTGTTGTTTTACTTGTTGCTTTAGCAGCTGTCTTCTTCTTGGCTGCAAATGCATTTGGTACCTGTTCAACAATGATTGCCTTAATTTGATCTAATGTCATCTTGGCTACTTCTTCAGCTTTGACACGCTCGCCATCTTTCTTCGGAATGTTGATTAATTTTTTCCCAAATTTAATGTACGGACCCCAGCGACCATTTTCAACTGAAATTTTTTCTTCATCAAATCGAAGGATAAACCGGTTTGCTTCTTTTACTTCTTTTGCCTGAATAAGGGGGATGGCCTCTTCCATTTTTATTTTTTCGAAGTCAATTCTGCGCGGCACATTCACAAACATTCCATTCCATTTGACAAATGGACCAAAACGTCCTTTGCCTTTTGTTACAGGCAATTCTTTATAAAAACCTATTGGTGCGTCTTCAATTTGTTTTTGCTTGATCAATTCAATGACCTGCTCCTTTTTAATTTGTAGCGGATCTATTTCTTTTGGAATAGAAATAAATTGTTCTCCGAATTTCACGTATGGTCCATAACGACCCGCTCCAATTGAGATGTCCTGATTTTCGTACTTACCAAAATCCTTGGTCAATTTAAACAAATCCATTGCTTCTTCAAACGTAATGGATTCCATACTTTGACCGGGCTTTAGATTTGCAAAGACAGGTTTTTCATTTTCCGCCAATTCATCTTTATCTCCAAGTTGTACTACCGGACCGAAGCGGGTAAGCTGAGAAATTACTTTTCTTCCGGTAACCGGATCGACTCCAAGATCTCTTCTACCCTTTGCACGCTCTCCTTGCTCCATGACCACGTCGACATTTTTATGAAATGGCCAATAGAATTCATCAATCATTTTCACCCAATCCAATTTTCCCTCGGCAATCTCATCAAACTCCAGTTCGATTTCTGCAGTAAAACCATAGTTCATAATTTCGGGAAAATGTTGTGAGAGATAATCACAAACGATCATTCCCAAATCTGTAGGATACAAATGATTCTTTCCGGCACCGGTGATTTCTGTTTCAAGTGCTTTATGCATTTTGCCTGATTCGAGCCGGATCACCTGATAGGATCGTTCTACACCGGGCCTGCTTTCTTTCACAACATATCCCCGGTTTTCCTCCATGATTTTACTAATCGTCGGCGCATAAGTTGAAGGACGACCAATTCCAAGTTCTTCGAGCTTTTTAACCAAACTGGCTTCGGTATATCTTGATGGTGGTCTGGTAAATCGTTCCGTTGCTATGATGTTGGCATAATTCAACACATCATTTACTTTCAGTGGAGGCAAAATACTGCTGGTATCTTCATCTTCTTCATCGGATGATTCCAGATACAATTTCAGAAATCCATCAAAAAGTAAAACTTCGCCGGTGGCAACAAATTTATATTGATTGCTTTTTGAAACTGAAATGTCGACCTCCGTTTTTTCCAATTCCGCAGCGGACATTTGAGATGCCATTGCCCGTTTCCAGATCAATTCATACAAACGCTGCTGATCAGGATCGTTACCTGCATTTCTAAGATCCATGTAGGTTGGTCGTATCGCTTCGTGTGCTTCCTGGGCAGAAGCATTTTTTGTTTTGTACTGTCTGGTATGCACATATTTTTTACCAAACTGTTTTTCAATTTCCAAAGCCATGGCATCGATAGCAGTCTGACTGAGGTTTGTCGAATCCGTTCTCATATAAGTAATCCAACCCGCTTCATACAAGCGTTGTGCATTACTCATCGTGCGGTTTACTCCAAATCCCAATTTGCGGCTTGCTTCCTGTTGAAGTGTTGAAGTTGTAAAAGGTGGTGCAGGATTTCTCTTGGAAGGTTTTACAGCGACTGCTTCAACTTTAAATTTTGAGTCCGCGCATAATTTCAAAAATTGTTCTGCCTCTGAAGCTTCTTTGAATTTATGATCTAAACTCGCTTTAATATTCGATTTATTCTTTGAATCTGTGGTTTGAAACAACGCATCCACTTTGAAAAAAGCTTCGGAATTAAAATTTTTGATTTCGCGCTCTTTGTCTACAGTCAATTTTACGGCCACAGACTGAACCCTGCCTGCGGATAATTTATTTTTTACCTTTTTCCAAAGAATTTCTGAAAGTTCGAATCCAACCAAACGGTCCAAGACTCTTCTTGCCTGTTGAGAATTTACCAAATTCAAATCTACATTTCTGGGTTGTTTGATTGCTTGTTGCAAAGCTGACTTGGTGATTTCATGAAACACAATTCGCTTTACTTTTTTCGGATTAAGACCCAGAACTTCGCAAAGATGCCAACTGATGGCTTCTCCTTCGCGATCCTCATCCGTAGCCAGCCATACTTCATCTACTTTAGAAGCCCAATCCGTAAGTTCCTTAACTACTTTTACTTTTTCAGGAGAGATAATGTAATTCGGCTTGAATTTTTTTTGAATATCAATCCCTTTAGATCCCTTATCGAGATCCCGGATATGGCCATAACTCGATTTCACTTTGAAATCTTTACCGAGATATTTTTCTATTGTCTTTGCTTTTGCGGGAGACTCAACTATCAACAGTTTATTTGCCATTCAGCACCAGTTTTTATCTAAAAAATCTGGCAAAGCTAAATATTTTTGAATATTGCCAAATAATAAGATTTAAAAACCGGATGCTCCACAAATGGAATTAAATAATTTTAGACACGCTAAGCACTTGATTTAAAGGCTATTCAGCTTCTTTAATTTTTTAAATTCCAGTGTTGAAAACCATTTGAAAAATTATTCCGGGCCCTTTTGTTTCTGTTGAATGCGAATTGTGTCAATCGCGTTTAGTTTCTTCAAATATTGGTCTCTTCGTTTTTCAATATAATGCTTTAATAATTTTTCATCTTCAATTGGTTGCTTTCTCAAATGACGATACCAACATCTGATCAAAAAATCCATCATGTCATCCGGGAAACTAAGTCCCCTCGTTTTGAGATTCGCAGACAATCGACTTCCTTCTTCCAATCCCCAATGCAATAACATCCAACGACCAAGACTGAAATGCAATTTACTTGCAATCGTATCTTCCGGACTGCTTAATAATTTTTCAGCAACTTTATCATCTGTAAGACGATCGAGTTCCCTGAGTGCATCTTTTAAATCTTTAGGAATGTATACATCATCGATGCGCTCCATTTTGATTCTCGATTCATAATTTTTCAGAAATTCTTCTTCCGTATTCTGGGCCATCGCGGATGCTATGCCCACTAAGAATGCACTATAAATTAAAACAATCCGAATCATAAATGCTATAAACGAAATTATGAGGACATTAGTTTATTTACAATTCAACTGGAAAATCCAAATTCCATTTCAAGAAATGCTTCAATACCAGATATAATAAAAATCCAATTAGAAAACCTTCAATCCAACCAACAAGTACATCAGCCGGAAAATGCACACCTATATATATCTGTGACCATCCGACGAGTATTGCCCAAAAAATCAACAGGTAACTCCAACGCTTCAATTTACCGTAACAGGTAAATAACAACAGCACTGCTAATGCCATATGATTCGCAGCGTGTGAAGAAGGAAAGCTGAATCCCCCACTGCAATTGATCAAAGGAGTAAATTGATCTTTAAAATAAATCTCTTTGCAGGGCCGGTCTCTTTTGAAAATATCTTTGATGACCGAACTGTTCAATTGATCTGAAATCGTAATCGTAACCAGTGCTATGGCGATTACTTTCCATGACGATTTTCCATAGTTAAAGAAAAACCAGGCAATCAAAAAAATGTATAATGGAATCCAACAATGTTTGTCTCTGAAAGCTAGAAAAAGCGGATCCATGACATCCGATCTCAGTTTTGATTGTACGAATTCAAATGCATAATGATCCATCCGGTTAAGATACTGAAGCATATTGGTTTCTGTTTTTTCTAAAAATGAGGATCATTCTTTCGGAATGGTATTCATGATAAGGATCCAGGCGATAGCTCCCAAATTTTTTTTCCAATACCAGATCATAAGCAGAAAACAAACTGATCATTTGATTCAAACTGTACATTCTGACTTTTTCATAAAACACAGAACATTTGTCCTTCTCAATCACTGTAATTTTTTTTGAGATCCAGTCATGATCAAGATTTTTTTCAATTACGAATTCATATTCTCCTGTCTTCACCTCTTCTCTGGTCACCATATTCTGCTTTACAAATTCCGCATTGAGATAATCGATGACCAGACATCCATCCCATTTCAAATTTGCGGACATTCCCGATGCCACTTTTTTTTCATCGTTATGGGATTCGAAATATCCGAAACTGGTAAAAAAATTAAAAACGAAATCAAAGTAATTGATCCTGAAAATATGCCTCATGTCATGGCGATAAAAATGCAATCGCTCATTTTGAAGTGGAACAATCTCACCAATTTTATGAAAAGAAAGATCAATACCGGTCACATCATAACCCAGTTCATTTAAAGCTATGGCGTGACGCCCGTTTCCACAAGCGACATCCAGAATCCTGGAATCCTTCTTGATCTGAAGTGCATGCACCAATCGTTCCACAAACAGGTCTGCTTCTTCCTCATTTCGCGCTTTGTACAAGGCATCGTAATAGACGGTATCAAACCAATCTTCAAACCATTCTTTCATTACCAGTCATTTGCTTGAATCCGTAATTCAGATTAGGCCCGAAATTAATACTTTTGCAGTTCAATTAACTAACTATAGGTGTGAGTTTAATCGCGTCAGTTTCAGGTATTCGGGGAACCATCGGAGGAGAAGCCGGCCAAAACTTAAGTCCCGTAGACCTCGTCAAGTTTACTGCTGCTTATGCCATGCTGTTGAAATCAAAGAAGGTAAGACCCAAAGTAGTATTAGGCCGGGATGGACGGATTAGCGGAGAAATGGTTTCGTCTATAGTAGTTGCTACATTGCAATCCATGGGGATTGATATCATTCAAACCGGACTAAGTACAACCCCAACTGTTGAAATGGCCGTTACTGATCATCACGCGGATGGAGGGATCATTTTATCAGCCAGTCACAATCCAAAAGAATGGAATGCACTTAAGTTATTAAATCAATATGGAGAGTTTATTTCTGCTCAAGAAGGAAACACCATATTAAAATACGCGGATGAAGGTCATTTTGCTTTTTCTCCGGTTATTGAACTCGGAAGAATAACTGAAGATCGTGAAACGATCAAAAGACATATTGATCATATTCTGGCTTTACCTGTAATTTGTACCGAACTCATCCGCTCGAAAAAGTATCGTGTTGTTGCAGACTGTATCAATTCTACCGCCGCACTGGCCATACCTGAATTGTTTGAAAGACTTCAGATAGATTATCAACTCATCAATAAAGAAATTACCGGAGATTTTGATCACAATCCCGAACCCCTTCCGGAACATCTCACAGGTTTGATGGATGCAACAAAAAATTCCTTTGATCTCGGCATTGCCGTGGATCCTGATGTAGATCGCCTCGCATTGGTTGACGAAAATGGAGAATACTTTGGAGAAGAATATACTCTGGTGGCTGCCGCGGATTACATCCTGGATCAAAATCCGGGAAATACCGTTTCCAATTTATCTTCTTCAAGAGCACTCAGAGACATTACTCTTGCAAGAGGAGGAAACTATTTTGCATCTGCGGTAGGAGAAGTGCATGTCGTCCGAAAAATGAAAGAGGTCCACGCAGTTATAGGAGGAGAAGGTAATGGAGGCATAATATATCCGGATTTGCATTATGGCCGCGATGCCCTTGTGGGCATTGCTTTGATTCTATCTCATATGGCAAAGCGTGAACAAAGTTTGAGTCAATTGAAAAAAACGTATCCTCAATACCGCATGTTCAAAGATAAAATGCAACTGGATTCCACACTGAACTTTGACCAATTAATCCAGTACCTTACCAAAGAATATCAGAATGCAACAATCAATCTTGAAGATGGATTGAAAATTGATTTTGAAAATTCCTGGTTGCATTTGCGCAAATCCAATACCGAACCAATAGTTCGAATTTACAGTGAAGCAAAGGAATTGGATGAAGCTCGAATGCTATGTGAACAAATCAAATCGAAAATTCAACAATACTAAATTTCCGGAGATGATAAAAACCCGTATCTATTTTGATCACGCTGCTACAACACCTCTGTTGCCCGAAGTCAGGAGCTTTCTCAATGAAACCATGGAAACTATTTTTGGAAATCCGTCTTCGACTCATGCGGAAGGACGCGCATCAAGAAGCTTTATAGAAGAACATCGAAAAAATATAGCGTCCATTCTAAATTGCAGCACTTCAGAATTGTATTTTACATCCTGCGGCACCGAATCCAATAATTTTATTCTTAAGTGTGCTGTTTCATCAATGGATGTAAAGCGGATCATCAGCACGCAAATTGAACATTCCTGCAACATCCACACTTTTGAATGGCTACGAAAACATGAACAAACAGAAATTGCAT
>JBGAWX010000110.1:0-10805 GCA_044227375.1 Saprospiraceae bacterium | reverse complement strand
GAGTGATGCAACGATTGTGGCTCCTTTGATTTTTGCGTGGGTGTTGGGGTGGTAGAAAATTAATTGTTAATAATTATAAATGAAGAATTAAGAATTAAGTAAAGGGAAGCAGAGAAACGGTAAGGGGTTATAACTCCACAGTTGTTGATCAATGCCCATAATCTAAATGGAAAAGAAAATAAAAATAAATGCAACAAGTGAAACCATCACATTTGTAAAAACGACAGCGGAAACACAAGGCCAGTTTATTGAATTTATAGTAACACTCGATGCTTGCGGTAAAGGTCCTGGGCCACATATTCATCCAATGCAAGTAGAAACATTTGAAATTCTTGAAGGCAAAGTTGGAGTATTAATAGGCAATGACAAAGTTATTTTAACTCCAGGGCAAAAATTGGAAATACCCGCTGGAACTGTTCACGATTTTTGGCCAGCAGAAAATCAAAATATAAAATTCAAAGCAGTAGTAACTCCGGCATTGCATTTTGAATGGATGCTAACTGAGATGTTTGCATCTTGCAATAGAAAGGGAACAGCTGAGCCATCTATTTTTGATGCTACATATATCATGAATAAAATTAAAGGGGAGTATATATTGGGGGATGTTCCTAAATTCATTCAGTTACATATATTTCCAATAATAGCTCTTATTGGCAGATTATCCGGAACTCTTAAAGTAAAATAATAAAATTAAAACGCTATTGAGTATCATCAATGGCAAATCAAAGATTTCATAATTTGGACTGAAATTCTTAATGAATTTGTTCTTGACCTTTGAATGAATTTGAAACAGATTGAGAAAAAGGATCAAACACAATGCATGTGCATATTAAAAGAAACCCATCAACCTTCATAAACTTCATCAATTGTAAAACTTGTGGCTTCTTAACTATTCCAAAGGCGGATTATCCTCTTCATCTGAATACATAGGAGCTTCATGCCTTGAATCGGCCGGAGGAATTGCAGGGCCTTCGCTTTCTTTAGCTTTGACACTTTTTGTTGCATGAGGTACCAGAAGCAATCGTTGCTTGTCAATTAATTCTCCGGTTACTATACAAATTCCGTAGGATTTGTTCTTTATCCGGACAAGTGCCATTTCAAGATTTTGTATGAATTGCTTTTGGCGTTCTGCCATCTTGGTGAGAAACTCAATTTCTGTATGAATAGAGCTGTCATCAAACCAGTCACCTCCCTGTTCGTCTGCCATATTATCGCGCAACTCCATCATCTGTTGTTCAATATCTGCCAACTCGCGCTTGGTGCTCTCCAGCTTCTCGTCAATGATTTTTTTAAATTCCATCAATTCTTCATCCGAATATCTGGTCTTCATGTTATTAGAATTTTGGCCAAAATTAGAGAGATTATATTTCATGGGGTGATTTTTTTATAATTAAACCCAGATTAATGGTAAAGCTATGATAATTAGCTAAATACATATTATAATTAATTATAAATTTTATTGAGTAGCTCTAAAAAATTTTATAAAAACCTGCTTTTGATATGAAACATCCTGCGTCTTTGAGGTTTTCAATTTCGGGCATATTTGTGTTTATCAATTTCTTCTTTCAATCTTGAGAACAAAGTCTGACTTTATGCAAGAAAGTTAATTTTGGTTTATTTATTAGAGGATGATTAATTATTGCTCAACAATTTCAAATTTTGATCAGATTACTGTAACTTTGACTTGCTTTTTAATTTCATCAGAATTTTGAAATTTCTAAGTCATTAGAATAACATTACTCACACTCTTCAAGCCTTCAAACAGCGAAAATTTATTGAGATTCTTGATTTGTGTACCAACCACAAATTTTAATCCTCAGATCCGGTATCTAAATGTCGGAATCTGAAAACAGTGGTTTGAAAATTTTGTTGATATCATTATTGAGTTATTAGAGACAGATTATAGAGATCAAAGGCGGAATAAGAGTTAAATCTTATTTGAAATCAATAATCTTCTGATAACATATTTGATTTTTTTTATATTTGTACTTGATTTAATCCATGAACATAAATTTATTCTCTAATGAAGAACCTGTTTAAAAAAAGGCAAACCAGGGAAGAGGAGAAAACTGACAAGAAAAAGGGTATTTTCAATTTAACTAAAGAAAATCCTGAAACCGAACCAGCGATCGAATTAAAACCTAAAGGTGAGTTCCTTGAAACTGATGAAGACCTAGGGTATTGTTAGTAAATGATGCTGTTAATTATTTCTTTTGATTAGGCGTGAAAGAAATTTTTAAGAGAATCCCCAACATCCTATAGCAATTTCTTCTGTTTTAAGAATGCTATCATTGCAAACACTACTACGGTGATACCTATCCACCAGATGAGATAGCCATAGTGCCATTTAAGCTCTGGCATGAATTCGAAGTTCATACCATAAACTCCGGTAAAGAATAATATTGGAATTGAGACCGTGGAGACTACGGTAAGCCATTTCATATCTTTATTCATGTTGAGGTTGGCCTTACTCATGACCAGCTCTCGGATTCCATTCAGTAATTCTCTTTGGTTGTCCAGGGACTCTATAATGTGTTGGATATTGTCCTGCAGATCCCTGATGAACAAAAATGATGAGTCATTAATCAGGTTGGTTTCCAGGTTTTTAATTTGATTCACTTCTTCGCGTAAAGGAAACACTACACGTTTGAAACTGATTACATTGTTTCTCAGGAGATACAATTCATCCAGACTCAATTCAGAATCTTTCTGAACAACTTTTTCTTCCAGCAATTCAATTTCTTCATTCAGTGATTCCAAAATGATATAGTAACGGTCCACGATGTAATCCATCAAAGCATAAAACAAATAGTCTGTACTTCGCGTCCGGATTCTCGATGTTTCCATTCTCATCCGTTCGCGGATCACAGCAAAACTATCATCCGGATCTTCCTGAAAACTGATTAGAACCTGTTTGGTCAAATAAATGGCGATCTGTTCTTTCTTGAGGATCTTTTTTACTTTATCGTAAGAGAGATTGTAGAGTATTGCAAACATGGATGAATCATAATCTTCAATTTTGATGCGCTGTCCCGGATCTAATATATCCTCTAAGATGAGTTTGTGTATATTAAAACAATCTCCCAGCTTGCTGATCAGATCCACATCATGGATTCCCCTCAAATCATACCAGTACTGGTATTCAGGCATAAGTTCCCTACGTAAAGTTTCTTCAGGGGTTAATGGAATCAATTCACCTTGATTGTATTTATAAGCACTTAGAATTGCTTTTTGATTTTTTACCTCTCCGGTATAAACCAATGTACCCGGAGACAATCCGACTTTCTTCTTCTTGGTCATTCTTTTATGGTTTTAAACATGGGTTAAAAATTCTTTATCGTGTTGAGATTTTTATATACTAGATTAATTTTCATTTTGATTAAAACAATCAACCAGTGTCTTAAGAACATGATTCCAGTTTTTCCATTCACCGTTAAAATCAAAACTGCTGTTGTGCCATACCAGATGAAAATGTCCACCGGCATTCATACTGCTTACAAATAATTTTTTAATTGCGGCTACACTTTGTTCAGGTGTATATTTTAAATAACTCAGGTAACTGCGATCCATGGCAATGAGCGGAGTCAACAAGAGATCGGTTTCTTTTTCATTTTCCAGATCATACCAATAATATGATCTGCAAGTGCCGGCCCTGAATCCTGGAAATTCCGCATATCCAAGACTATAATCTTTTTTAATACCCGACTCCAAGAGTTGCCTGAAGGTACTGGGGAATCTTAATTTTAAAAAATGTTGCCGGCTGATTTTTATTTCAAAACCAAGTTCATTTTCAAGAGTATCTTTTTCCAATTCGATCTCTCTTTTATGACTATTACTGGAATAAGAAGGGTGGAGACCAATGTTTGCAAATTGTTTCAGATCCTGAATAAGGATTTGAATATTTCTCAACTTTAATGAATGGTTTGTGTCGAAAGATGAATGCCCCCCACTGAGTATGAAAAAAAAGAGTTGTGATTTATCAATGCTCAACGATTTAATTTCATCGTATGAATCATACGGATCTTTTTTATTGAAAAGAATAACCTGAAGTCGTTCATAAATTTCACCGAAATCAAACCTTAAAAATGATTTGATCAATCCACCAATGGTCTTGAATAAACTTTTATCCTGATATTTATAAAATTGGTCAATATCAATCCCAATAGACCAGCAAGGCTTGCTTCTAGTCAGATTGAGTTCGACTTTAAATAAATCCTCCAAAGTTTTTAGGAATTGAATCACCCAAAGATCGATGATCGGCGTTTCCAGCACTTTGAATTTATAAAACATGCTGGCATATGCGGGGTACCGCTGATGATCATCTTCTTCAAAAGGCAAGTATTCTTCGACTCTTGCAATAGCATAAAATATAGCTGCAAATAGATCGAAGGAATCATCCGAATCGTTTGGAAAAATTTGAAATTGGTCTCCGGTGTGCCTGGTGGGAATGTTCAAGTATTGTTGCAGACTGGCCGTCAACCAGGACGAATTCGCAATAAAGAGTTCCGTATCCTTTATTCTGCACTTGCTGTAGTTGATTGAAATGCCATGAAATGATTGATACTCTGGAATTGAATTCACACTAATCCAATTAATATCCGGATTGAAATTTTTGATAAACTTAAGTACATAAGCCAACCTGGGGTGAAGGGTCTCCGTATAAAGACAGATCGGATTCAATGAATTATAGAAATTATTGCCAACTTATAATAAATTTGTACTTTTAGGATGTGAAAATAATACAGTTATTTGTTTGGATCTGTTTTTCTGCAGCACTTTGCGCTCAATCAAACAACTCATTTGCTTCGCCCCAAACGGTCCGCAAAGGGATCATTTATAAAAGTGAATGGTCATTAGAAGGAGCCCTTCACACCAATGGTTTTTACCTGGGATACAATAAAGGAAAGATTAAAAATTATCATACCACCACCTATTTACATTTTGACCTGGGTTTACTTTTTCATCCCAAAGAAACGCGTTCATCTAAGTCCAACAATACAGGATTCAAGACTTTCAATGCTTACAAATTCGGAAAGCAAAATCAACTCATCAATCTTCGTTTTGGAAGAGGGGTCATTTATACGCTGACTGAGAAAACAAGGACAAAGGGAATGGCAATCGGCTTGAAACTCGAAGGGGGTGTTGACCTGGGATTGCTCAAGCCATATTATTTAAAGCTTTACGAAGAACAGGATGGAAGGTCTTATATCGTTGACAGGAAATATTCAGAAGGCGATGAGAACTTTTTGGATCCCAATAACATCCTTGGATCGTCGGGGTTCTTAAAAGGATTTGGAGAGATGAGTATTGTCCCTGGTGCTTTTGGCAGAATAGCCCTAAGGATGGATCCCGGTGCTTTTGAAAAAACTGCTTTCAGTTATGAAGCCGGTATTCAGATAGACCTTTATTCAAAAAGACCCGCAATCATGATTGTTGAAGACAATCCGCTGAGTTATATCAACCTTTATGTCAATTTACAGTTAGGAAGCAGGAAATAAGTATCTCAATTAAATTCCAGTAGCAGTTACCATCATTTTTCATGATTGAATTAGATCTGATCCAGGATACCCATAGCAGGCCAAGAAGGCCGGATTGGCTTCGCGTAAAACTGCCAATTGGGGAGGATTATCGTAGGGTGAGAACACTGGTTGATGAATATCAATTGCATACCATTTGCCAAAGTGGCAATTGCCCCAATATGGGTGAATGCTGGGGTGCTGGGACTGCGACATTCATGATTTTGGGTAATGTTTGTACACGTTCTTGCAGCTTTTGCGCCGTAAAAACTGGGAGGCCTACGGAGTATGATACCGATGAGCCATTCAGAGTCGCTGAAGCCATTCGCCTGATGAAAGTTAAGCATGCCGTCATTACATCGGTCAACAGGGATGAACTCGCAGACCGGGGAGCAGAAATCTGGTATCAAACGGTAACTGCAGTAAAGACGCAATGTCCTCAAACCACAATAGAAACCTTAATCCCGGATGTTAAAGCCAACTGGGATGCTTTGATTAGAATGATTAGTGCAGGCCAGGAAGTGGTATCTCATAATATGGAAACTGTTGAGCGACTTTACCGCCTGGTAAGGCCTCAAGCCCGCTACCGGAGGAGCCTTGAGCAGATTCAAAAAACAAAGGAATTTGGAAAAAGAACAAAGTCCGGAATCATGCTGGGCTTAGGTGAACATAAAGAGGAGGTTATTCAATCCATGGAAGACCTGGTTCATTCTGGTTGCGATGTATTGACTTTAGGCCAATATTTGCAACCAACCAAAATGCATTTGGAAGTTGCAGAATTCATCCATCCGGACCAATTTGCAGAATATAAGGAAATCGGCCTGGCCAGAGGGTTTAAGTATGTAGAAAGTGGACCCATGGTAAGAAGCAGTTATCATGCTGAACGCCATTTGGAATAAAATTTAACTAAATACTGATTTGAATTCCATTTTAGCGTGTAATTATCAGTGTTTACCCTGAGTCTTATGTCGATATTTTTCATTCTCTTTGCAGGGAAAAACCATATTTATATTGTGATGAGATATTTTATTTTGTTTAGTTTGATCCTGGTGGGTGGTTTGAGCAATGCTCAGGTATATACTGTTAATGCTGCGGATGATGTCGATAACGGGGTCTGTGATGGGGTACATTGCAGTCTTCGGGAAGCGATTAAAGCTGCTGAAGCAGACGGGGTACCCAGTGTGATCAACTTCAATATCCCCGGAGCCGGAGTCATGACGATCAATCCTACCGGTCCTTATCCAACCGTAACCCAGGATGATTTGACCATTTTAGGAGAAACACAACCAGGTGGGGCAGGAACTATTCAGATTGATTTTAATTTCAGAGATTTTATGGGTATTGGATTCTGGGATGTTCTTGGAAAGAATTTTTATATCAGCGGAATAGACTTTTCAGATTATCAATACAAAAGTTTAACAGATCATCTCTTTCAGTTTGGAGACCTCGGAAACAATGCTTCCAATGCAAGAATATTTAATTGCAGTTTCATTACCGATATCGCTTTAAATCCCAAACCTGCTCAAAAGAAATTGATCAACATTTTCAGAGCCGACAATTTCAGTTTGTCCAATTGCATCTTTGGTACGGATCGATCCAAGATGTCCATTAATAATATGGAAGGATATGTTTCTATTGATGGAAATCAGGGATCCGGAGTGGTTACCATTGATTCAAATATTTTTGTCAACAATGATAAAATGATTGAATTTAATGGAGGACGTTTGAAAATTTCGAAAAATATTTTTGGTGCGGTCGATACTTCCAAAAGTGTCAACCTCTTAAATCCGGACAATGCCATCTTAGGAATATTTCAGGATTGGCCTGTAGACATTACCGACAATTTCTTTTTTGGTTTTACCAATTCAGCAATTGGAATTCTTTCCAACAGCACATTAACCATAAATAAAAATAGATTTTACAATGATACCTTGGAAGATATCAATGTCACAGGGAGATTGGGCAATGAAGTCATTTATATTTCGGACAACTTTGCACGAAACGGAAAACAATTTCTTTCATCCAGAGCTATAGCCGAGATCAACGTTGAACGAAACAATATCAGCAATTACAATTCGGTATTTTACAATCAGAATAACATCCTCAATCAAAAAATCAGGCATATTGATAATCGGATGACTTGCATCAATTCGCAAGTCATCGTGATGGATCCTGCACTGTTTCCTTCACACGCAATACCTACCATCACAACCGTAAACAGAAACCGCATCACGGGTACGGGTAGGCCTAATGATAGTGTCGTATCCCAACAGAACATCGATTTCTGCATTTCAATACGATAGCAATCCTTTCCAAAATCCAACTTTGTATTCTGAATTTTCCAATTGCTATCAATGCCCTGGTCTGGTTAAAATCAATTTTGATACCACGGCTTGTACTGGTCAAAGCATTATTTACAGAGGCAAGGCTTATTCCGATTTGAATCCATATGATTCAATACCTGTAAGAGGAGATGGGGTGAGTATTTGTGATTCGGTTATTATTGTGAATGTAAAAGTGAATACGGGTTATCGTCAGCAAATCAATCCGCAAATCTGTTATGACAGTACTCAGGTATTCGGTCCTGTTGGAAACCAGGTTGCCATCAATAGAAATCATCTTATCGATTCCTTGCTTTTGAAATCCGTGTTTGGTTGCGATAGCATCATTACCATATCAGCGACCGAAGTTGGTTTTTCAACATTTAATCAAACGATTTGCGATAATGCATCAGTAAATATTTTCGGAACCATCTTTGACAAAAACAATACTTCGGGGACTGCTATCGGAAAAGGAAGAGCAGTTGCTGGTTGTGATAGTGTGGTTGCTGTGCAACTGCAAATCAATAATTTCACGGAATATTTTTTGAATCAGATCATGTGTCCCGGTACTGACACCCTTGTGGAAGGTCAACTCTTTGATCAAGCACGTCCTAGCGGAGATGTAAAACGTCTTTCGAGCACAGGTTGTGATAGTATAATTCATGTCAGTCTTACCTATCCCAATAATGTCGGTGCTTATTCTGCAAAAATTTGTCCTGAAGACAGTATACTGGTTATCAATACCTACTTTTCACAAGCAAAGCCTAATGGACAAGTAGTCGTCAAAGGCGGTTCAAGTTTTGGTTGTGACAGTGTAATCAACGTCAGCATTTCGTTTTTCCCGTTGGCACAGGGCACATACAACAATTCAATTTGTACCGGCGATAGTGTTTTTATCATTGACCGATTTTTTTCAGATCGAAACACAAGTGCTGTTATTCAAATACCAAATGGATCCAGCAACGGATGTGATACTTCAGTTACTGTGAACATTGGTATTCTGCCAAACGCACAGGGAAGTTTTACTCAGGAAATTTGCAGAGGTGATACGGTTACGCTTTTTGGGGAACAATTTTTCTTTGGCAAACCAACCGGGTCAATTACCCGGAATAATCTCGCCGCCAATGGTTGTGATTCTACAATTACGGTAAAAATTACATTCTATCCTGATGCCGTGGGAAATTTTGATACTACTGTTTGTATCAATCAAACAGTGACCTTATATGGGCAGACTTTTTCAATTTTAGATTCAACCGGAAGTTTGAAAATTCCAAATATTGCAACACATGGTTGTGACAGTTTCCTGAATGTTTCGGTTCATTTCATTCCCGATGTACAAGGAATGTACACTCCGACAATTTGCAGAAAGGATACGGTAAGGGTAGGAGCTCAGATCTTTACAGTAAGCAATCCAAATGGAGTCGTACGCCTGCCGGGACAATCCACGGCGGGTTGTGACAGTGTGGTTACTGTGGCTTTGAATTTTAATCCTTCTATATTTCTTGATTTCACAGCAAACGATTTGAAATGCAATGCAGCAAATACCGGTGACTTGATTCTCGATGATATCCGCGGGGGTTCTGGTAATTTCAAATATTCCATTGATGGCGGACCGTTCAATAATTATGTCAAAGGACAGATGATTGGAAACCTGTCTCAGGGAAATCACACCATTCGCATCAGCGATCAATTGTCTTGCGATACTGCATACAGTTTTACGATAAACAATTCTGCAATCTTATCATTGCAATTGCCCAATGATACCACCATCAGAAAAGGCAGCTCTATCGATATCAATGCTGTAATCAATTTTATAAATCCAACGAGCATTATTTGGGATCCGCCAACCTTCCTGACTTGTACGGATTGTTTGAATCCCCGGTCAACACCGGATCAAACCACAACCTATATGTTGACAGTAACTGATGAAAATGATTGTTCTGTCAAGGATGTAATAAAGATCACCGTCTTTGTCGAGGATGCAGATATTTATGTACCGAATGTATTTTCTCCAAACGGAGATAATGTTAACGACCATTTTACACCGGTGTTTAAAGATCCTGAGAAAACAAGAATACTGGTGTTTAGGATATTTGACCGTTGGGGAAACCAGCTCTATGAAAGATTGGATGGTGCATTCAAAGAAGTCATCAGTTGGAATGGGGAATCCAATCAGGATAAATTGAATCCCGGAGTTTACGTATATGCTATTCAATTTATTGGCGAAGATGGAGTGGCGAAGTGGAAGACCGGAGATGTAACGCTGATAAGATAGTAGATCGGAACAAAGAATTATGAGATCTGAACTCTGAGATGCCTGATGAGTTTTATGATTTGTGAATGGGTTGGAATGAATCTTATTTCGCAATAGTATTTCTTGCCTATTGCTCTTTGCAAATTGCCAATTTTCTTTTCATGAGATCATTTATACTTATCATTTCAATTCTAGTTAGCACGATTCTCAGTGCACAAATCTATACAGTCAACTCCGATGATGATATCGATGATGGCGTTTGTGATGGAGTACATTGTAGTTTAAGAGAGGCAATTAATGCATCAGAAACAGATGGTGTGCCGAGTACCATTAAATTCAATATTCCAGGAGTTGGTCCTTTTACAATCAATCCGAGTGGTTCGTTTCCCAACATTAATCATTCAAATCTAACAATTCTGGGGGAGTCACAAGCCGGTGGCCCAGGAGCCATTTTAATAGATTTTAATTTTAGGGATTTTTCGGGCATTGGATTTTGGGATATTTTAGCTTCTAATTTTTATATCTCTGGTATAGATTTTACCGATTTTCAATTCAAAAGTGTAACAGATCATATTTTCAAATTTGGAGATTTTAACAATAATTCCTCAAACAGCAGGATTTATAATTGCAGTTTCATTCAGGATAATTTTGTAATTCCAGAACCTAAATTGAAAAGACTCATTAATGTTTTTAAAGCAGATAATCTAAGTATAT
>JBGAWX010000010.1:0-26649 GCA_044227375.1 Saprospiraceae bacterium | reverse complement strand
AATACGAATTTTTTGCATTTAATATAAGTTTTCCTTTCTTTGCATTCTTTGGTTTTTTAAAAGTCATTACCAATTCACTAAGACCCTCATTTTTGCTGTCGACCTTATCAAATAAAAATGAACTGCTGTCTTTCTTAAGCACGAGATGTTTACAATCGCTATGATGATTGGAAGTTGCGATTGTTGGCGATTCAGGATGAAATGCAGTTATTGCATTGCCGTTTTTATCAAGTATTGCAGTTGCATAATCCGGATGTTCAACTAGAATCAATTCAGCAAGATCCGTATACTGACGTTCCAGAAGTTCATTTGAAATTTTTATTTGATATGTTCCGTCTTTTGACTTGAATTCTGGTAAAGGCAGATAATCATCGCGTTCAAGAGAAGAATAAATCGCTCCTCCATATATTTCTCCTGCAAAATGATACAGGTTTCCATCGCTGACATACACAAATGGACAGGAACTCTTTGTTAAGGCCACAATCACACCTAACAATACCAGAACACCTAGAATAACGCCTAAAGTGGTAAATACAGCCGAAGCGGAATTTGCACCTTTATCACTATCATAAACTTCAATTTTTTTTACTGAACCATACGGAATGGTAATTTGTGAATTTCCACCCTCCATGTATTCCGAAGCGTAAATATGAACTTCATAGGTCGGATCGCCGCTTTTTTTCTTGTTGTATGAATTTGCCCCTTTGGGTTTTGTGTTCAAATAGTACAGATGATTTGTAGAAAGCGTTTCAATGGTCCCCGTTAATTCTTTAGAGGTTTCATTTAAACTTATATCCTTTAAATGCCATGCTGCGGATCCCTGGTGAAGGATGATATATTTTTTATTCTTCTGTAATTGATCCAGTAATGTAGGATCATTTGGTAACGTAGTCACTTTGTAATAGGTACATCCTATTATAAAATTGATAAAAAGAATAAGTAAGATAATTGAAATTTCAGCTTGATAAGTTCTTACCGAAAACCGGGATCTAAGTTTGAAATTAATCATAGCTATAAATATTTTAATGGGTTTGATAAAATTAAAACTTATAACCTACATTTATTCCTCCTCTCACTGTGAATTGTTCGTCTTCATACATAGAATTCACATTCGTCCATCCTGCACCAAAGTGAATAGTGATGTTAAAATGCTCTGACGGTTGGAATAAAAATCCATTTTCAAATATAATGGCATAAAAAGAGCCCTTCTCTTTTTGATAAGGATTCCCTGATGGCTTATAAACATAATCTAAATAATTAAACTGACCATACTCCAATGATGGTCCAAAGAAGAACCTTGGTTTGCTCTGCCCCTTGGGATAGAAATAAAAGTCAAGACCTATGCTGAATGTTTTATGTTTATTATAATATCCATTGTCATCATAATCCGGGTTAATAATATTTGATTTTAATCCTATTGAAAGCGGAAATTTAAAACTATAATCACCAGATTTTAATGTCCGCTCATAACTTATAGTCAAGGAGTTAAATAAGATATCCGCAATATTTATCGAAATAAAATTTCTACCGAAAGATTCAATTACCGTGTTCTCACTTAGGTCGACATCCCTATTTTTAACAGGCTTTTGTGGAAAGACCTCAAGAATACCCGATGAATACACAATTTGCAACACATCCTCTTTGGATATGACATAGACAGGACCATCCGCATTGGCAATGAGCTTGTATTTTACTTGATTTTGATTCACCTCAAGTACTTTAACAAGCTGCCTGGTTCCATCCGACTTATAAAGCGTATCCTGGGCACGCAATAGATTTGTAAAACAAATCAAGATTGAAATCAAACATATAATTCGCATAGCAAATGATTATCTCTTTTACCTCCAATTTATTAAACCGGTTTGAGATCTAATCAATTAATCCTTTCGATTTATAGGAATTCGCTGCGGTGGTGCCTGATTTTTACAGGCAGCTTTAAGAGTCAGGATACGCTAACTATAAGTATCTTTTGTTTTCTTTTATTGCGATGATAAAATTAAGCTATTTTTTTTAATTATTTATTTTAGCAGTTGAAAAAAAATTGTGCCTGCTTAAATTAATACTGGCCGGCCGGACATCATTAGAAAATACCTTATTTTTCAGACAAGCTTTTTCTCCCTTTATACCTTGTTTTCTAAGCTGCATTTCTTAACTTGAGATATAATTGTACATTCATCCAACCGATCCAACTCAAGAATAAAATGAAATTCATCTTTTGAATAATCGGTTGAAATTCAATGAGCTTGTCTGTTTCGTAAATATAATAATTAAACAGCATGAACACCATACACGCCAGTCCAAAATTGAAAGCACGATATAACTTATTTTGATAAAGTCCCTTAAACGTGATTCCTAAAGCAACCATACCCAAAGCACCCGCAATGGTGATGACGGTATCGTGTATATTCGTAAATACAAAAAAAGTGACCATCATCGAACCGATTCCCACATAGCTGACTATTCGATGATATTTATAGTCCATGAAGATTTCCGGCAAATAAAACCAGAATACTGCCAGCGAAGAACACAAAATAAACATGGCTGTAATGGCAATCGGTCTTGCAATATTGATTGCTCCGTTTTTTGCTATTCTCATGGTCAGGTCACACCAATAATTTCTAAACCAATCAAACCCTTTACCATTTGAATCAAGATTAGAACCTCCCGGGTAGTACAATGTAGCTACAATATAAAGCAATACAAAAAGCAAAATTCCAATCATTGGTAAAAGCACCAAAATATTTTGTTTTGGATTTCCATTCATTTGTTCCGCTTCATTTTAATTAGGACCGCTTTTGCATTTTTATTTGATACAGGTAATAAAAATACATGATTGTTGAACTCAACAAAGCCAATGCCATGTCTTTATGTGAGTCCCACGCATCACCTTGTTGACCATTGTAATTTTCTGTGGATTGCGGCGAAAGAATGATGGAAGCAAACCATTCCAAAAGTTCGTAAAGCATACCGAGCGTTTGTATAGCAAGCCAGGAAACAAAGATTGCCGTAGCAAAACGAATTTTGCTCTTCTTAGTATAATACTCATTGAGATACGGATAAAATAAAACACCTGAAATCAAATGTACAAAGCGGTCATAATGGTTTCTTGTAAATCCATAATAGGCATTAACGTCCCAGTCCAGCAAGTTTTTACTCCATTCGTTGTAAGGCACATAAGAATAAAGCCAGTGCGCTCCGGCAATGTGAAATACACAAAAGACAGAAATCCACAAATAGGAATGGAAGGAGAAAAAATCTATATAGATATCATATGTCAGGATTAGTAAAATCAATACCGTACCAATATGATTGATCAAGACATCTTTGGGATACGCTACATCAAAACAGGAAATAATGGACAACAGCAATAATAAAACAAAACTTATTTTTTTCTTTCGCAGCGGATTCATCGGAAATTAATCTTCGTATCAAAATTCTTTTCATTCAACTACTACCTTACTGTATTTTGATAAACCGTTTTCTCCAAATACTTTTACCAAATACAATCCCGGAGATTTATACTTAATGCTTACAACCGTCGCATTATCGCCTTTATTTAAAAGGGTATCCACTTCCCGACCTAAAATGTCATAAACAATAATTTCTCTACTCCCAATGCCCATCATGGATATTTTGAAAATGCCTTTATTGGGACTTGGGTATACAAGAAAAATGGATTCTTCTTTTATGGTATGTTGAATTTTAGTAACCACATTTGCGCAGGCTTTGGTTACATCACTCAGCACGTCGATATCACAACCGATATCTTTTCCGTCAGTGCCGTTATTTTTATATGGACTGTCTGCGGCTAAATGGTAATCGCCAGCTGTATAATTTACAAATTTTACCAGTGAAGTATTTGCCGGAAAGTAATTCGTATTTGTAAACCCGGTGGTTTTTCCTCCAATAAAAACATTTTTATCCCAAGCTGAATAACTTACTCCCTGAAAACCATCATGCCATTGCGAGATGTTGTTTTTCATTAAAATGCCGCTCACCGTTCCGTATGCAAACAGGATGTTGTTCGATGTATGAAGCATGGTATTATGATCAAAGCAAAGATCATCTATCGTAGTCGCCTGAAACAATCTGCCCGTTTTATCATTATTGCCCCAATTGCCTCCGATGTTGTCAAATAGATTATTATAAAAAAGTATCCGGTGTTCGCCTTTTCCTTCGCTGCCATAAAATGAAACACCCGCATTAGAATTACGAAAGATGTTATTTCGGAAATTGAGGTCTTGCACTACACACCAGGGCATGCTTCCATTTTCATCACGGGTAGTCAGTACAATTCCAAAACCAGATTGCGGTCCTCCTGCTACATTGGCTTCAGATGGCCAACAGTTTTCAAAAATATTTCCCTCGATCAACATGCGTTGACCGCTTTTTATTTCGAAAATATTTTTAACTCCCCAAAACTTTCCTGCAAAACCCGGATCAGCCGGATTCCATGAAACTCTTTTAGTCATTAAGTTGCAACGAATCTCCACATCAGAAGGAACAAGATCTGCAATACTCGATTTTGCACCTCCAAATAATATGGTGATGTGTGACGCTTCAAGATAATTGTTGACTATTTTAAATGGTCCGGGACCATTGTAACACGAAATGGCTTTCGATTCAAAAGTGGATACTCCTGATTCGGCATGTATATTATCAATTCGTGAATCAATAATTGCCGAATTGGTGCAATTTAATGCAACACCTACTTTTAAATTACCAGAATTATTCCCATGTATGTAACATCGATCTATAATCAGATACCCCGGAAGATCTGACAGTTTTGTTTCTGTTCCGTTTCCAAAGTTGACTAAAGTAAATTGATCCGTTGAATTCTCCGGCATTCCAATTTCCAGTCCAATCAACCTATAATAACCAGCGCCCTGTTCCGTCGAGAACGCAGGAACCTGACCCGCAGAAAGTACTCTTGCCATGTTGGCGGTTTCTGATGGCGATACCCTCGATCCTGGAGAAGACAATTTACCTTCATTGCTTGTACGGATGTAAATCCATCTGCTGCCTGATTTTTTACGAAGTATAAAATTTCCGGAAAATGTTGCACCTGCCTGCAATTCTATAACATCCCCGGAATTGGCCTGATCAATGGCGGTCTGCAAATTTCCTCCTGCGTTTACAGCGATGGTTTTTCCGGTAGGAAGTGAGTATTTGGTGTCTACATAAGCTTGTGGCCATACGGGTTGACAGGTTTGTCCGGACATCTGTGATTCAAACAATACCCAAAAAATACAAATTGCATGTACCCGAATTAAATTCATTATTCCTTACTCATCAAATTTGTCTTCCAAGATACTAATAAATACGAAACTTCATGAAGTCTAATTCCGCAATAAGATGACCATGTTATCATGCTAATTGCTTAAACTCTGCATTATTCCAATTCATCCAAATAATCCGCTATAATTTCCTGAGCTGCGTTAATATCCTTTTCGAAAATTCTCAATTGAATTCCACCCAAAGGATTGAGTCCAATTACATTTTCGTCTTCGAGAAATGATTCTATTCCGCTTTCCTGCAAAAGGTTTTTAGCAACATTTGCTTCAACGATGTCATTAAAAACTTTCAGTACAACTGTGGATTCATTTTGATTCATGCTCATTGTATTGTTTTTTATTTTTAAATAATTAGAATAAAGTATCCCACAAATTAATCATATGCAATTTACTTCACTTTACACTATAAAGAAAGGTAATTTAAAAGTAAAATCGTCACTGCATATCCATAATCAATCTGATTATTAAGTCATTTAAATATAAAAGAGTACAATTTCTAATTAAATTTTGAGAATCAATTAATTCTTCAACAAAGGAAAAATAAAAAATATGTAATGTATACTTTCTTTATTGTCAGTACTCAAATTTCATGAGTTTGGGTAAGTTGAAAATATTTTTGGAAAAAATGAGTATAAATGTATCTTTGCTGCCCGTTTTATCACACACACACTCCAACCCAAACCCATGTTGGATTTCGGGAGCTTAGCTCAGCTGGTTCAGAGCACCTGCCTTACAAGCAGGGGGTCACTGGTTCGAACCCAGTAGCTCCCACCAAACAAAAGCCGCTTCTCATAGTGGCTTTTATTTTATATGCACTTTGTTTACATCGTATATTCCAAGTCAAGGAATAAATTTTATACCGGTGAAACTCATAACATTGAGCAAAGAATTCTTTGGCATAACTCTCATTTTTTTGATCAAGCTTCCACAAAAATTGCTTCAGATTGGATTCTGTATTTATTATTTGAATTGAAGGATACTACAGCTGCCAGAAAAATGGAAGCCTATATTAAATCTCAGAAATCAAGCAAATACATAAAGGCTTTAAAATCGAATGAACAAAAAAGAAATATACTTCTAGAAAAGTTTGGTGGGGGTCACTGCCCCGATACTGAACATTTTAATTTGTCTAGATAGAAACTACCTTTTTGTTCAGCATCGGGGCGAACCCAGTAGCTCCCACAGAAAAAAGCCACTAACTAATCTAGTGGCTTTTTTAATTGTCAATATTATAAGTTCAGGATTACTCTTAATATTTGATATCCAATTTTTACCAAGTTTGTAAATCATCTCTCTTGACCGGCCCCAGACAAGCAGGCGTTAATCGTTGTTCATTTTTAATTTCTTGCTTAGGATAATTGCTTGCAATGAGCTGAATATCGAATAAAGATTAACGCCCGCCTGACCGGACGGGCAGGAATGATGAATTACGAAGTGGATACTATATGGAAAATGATCTAAAAAAATGAATTACTTTCAGAAAAATTAAATTGATCTTTTTTGTTTTCAGTCTTATAGTTTTATAAACTTAGTCCTATAAAACTTGCTTGCAGATTGCCCTAGTAAAAAATAAATTCCCGATGGAAGATCACTGACTTCAAGTTGAGATTGAGCACTTTGAATACTGAAGCTTTTAATTTTAATTCCAAACTGATTCAAGCAGTCAAGACTCTGTGGTAAATTGTTATAATCCGTTATGCTGATTTCCAATTCATGAACAGTAGGATTTGGATTTAGCTGAAGTTCGCCAACTATTAAATCCTTTGTACTCACTGTTTGTCTTTTGTATTTCGCAAAAAACTGCCAGATCACTTCACTCGCTTTAAAATCCTGACATGTTGTACCAATTATAAATGGCGTACCGGGCCAGGTATGTCCGCCATTGATTATTTTGTAATGTTGCACTTCATTTGTTCCTGGATAAATGTAAAGTTCTGCAGTAGCATTATCGGTTGTGTTGATATCAGGTACATTGATTTGAATTAAATCTTGTTTATTCAATCCATTTTTTGCAATCCAATAATCCAACACTGCAGGAATTGATAACACACCAGTTGAACCATTATAATTGACAACTGGATCTGCATTGCCATGAATTTCCATCACAGGAATGGCATTAGCATTTTGACATTGCGATAAGGTAAGTGCAGTCATTGATCCCGTGACCGATGCAATTGCAGCAAATCGATTGCTCACACAAGCCAAATGATAACTCATAAATCCTCCATTGGACATTCCCGTGCTGTAAATTCGATCAGGATCAATTGTGTATGTTTGTGATAAGGAGTCAATCATCGCATGAATAAATCCAACGTCATCCACATTACTTGCCCCAACCAATCCGCAATTCCAAAATGCCTGATTCGTCTGATTCAAAGTTCCCGTAGGATGCACGACTATAAAATTGGCAGTATCTGCAATCTTTCTAAAGTCCCCATAAAACTCTTGTTGATCTCCATTCGAACCATATCCATGCAAATTGAAAACAAGAGATGTTGGATTTCCTGGAGCATAAATGGCTGGAACGTAAAATGAAAATGTGCGGGTTAATCCATCATGAACGATACTGGCTTGGATTGTTTTCTGAGAATATGAATAAAATGAAACCAGAAGACATAAGCTTGCAGAGATTATATATTTGGATTTTTGCATTCTGATAGTTATTTTGTTTTGTTGGTGGTAAATTCTTTTTGAATGTTATGTTTAGTAATTTGAATCCTCCGAGTTTGGCAATTTCATTTACCATTCAATATCAAAAATCAAATCACCTCATGTATTTTTATCGTTGTCCTGATTATATAATTGCCTCCCTTCCCTTCCTACCTTCCTACCTTCCTACCTTCCTCCCTTCTTCCCATCTTCCCATCTTCCCTTCTCCCACTTCCTGTCCAATTAATCAAAAACAATCTTTACCAAATTCAACTTTCCACTGCTTTCGCTCGGAATCAATAGACTATTTGCACTCAGCTCCATGGCATCCTGAAACCGGAGATTCAGATTTTTATAAGAGGTGTTGAGTATGCTTTTACGGATGTGATCGCCATTCGGTTTTAATAAATATTCGGAAACGGTTCCTTCCGAACTGATGGCATCATTGAAAACAATACCCAACAAGGCACTGGTGCGAAAAACAAAAAAAGAACTGAACAAGCCTTCATCATCCTGAGAATATTGCCTTTTGTGCAAAACCCTGTCCCAGTCCAGTTTTCCATCCGGACTAAATGATGCAATAATGATGTCATCAAAATAATAATCAAACCATCGCGATGGATAAGTGCCCGTTGGATCCGAAGAACTGAAATACGGTCTGCGACTCAATTCCTTGGTATTCTCAAAAAAAATCAGGCAGCCCCCATCATTTCTCAATACGATATTCCTGGTATTTAATTCACTGGATGCAAGAACAGACTTCTTGCTCTTTCCATTCCATTCGTCGAGCAATGCCTCTGAAAACGGCACATACACTGAAGATACAATACTGAGATTTTCTCTTAAGCAATTAAACACATATCCCTTAGGTTGCTGATGACTTTTCTCCGCATACAATCCACCAATGACCAGTTGTTTTTTGCGGTTGTCAAATTTTGCATAACCATTTGTAAAAACAACATTCTCAAATGCAAGCACCTGGCTCGGGGATATCACTCCTTGTAAATCAATTTTACTGACAATGGTATGCATCTTTTTCTTACTGGAAGATTCGTCTTTTAATCTCCCAAAAACATAGACGTATCCATCATTGCTGATTTCAAATTCCCGGATGATGGTATTTTCATCATCCAGCATTTTTTCGAGGTTCACCGCATAATATACCGAATCCTGACTCCTGTTGAACAGCAACAATTGCTTTTCATTATCTTCATTATAAAATCCAATCGCGACCCAATTCCTGTCTTCAGAAGTTTGAATTTTAATTCCATCACCTCCCGATAAAGACAACCCGGCGTACAAAACCTTTTCGCTTAACATTTCTGCCTGAGAATTGTAAATGGAATAATTGATATTATAATCAGACTCCTGTTTTGAAATAAAAAAAAGTGCAATATCATTTCCTCTTTCATAAGCTTCAATGATCCTCCATTTTTTGCCTGGGATCTCGATGCTTTTTTCCACACTCCATTCAAAATCCGGAAACAAGGTTTGATAACTCAATTTAAACGACTTGTCCCGCAACAAGGAAGTGGTACCATTCGGATGTATCAATATGTAATATGAAAAATCATTTTTGATATTGATATCCGGTGAAATCATAACCGACTGAGCCCACAAAACACTCATCAGAAACACGCAAGCTGCAATTAAAGAAAATCGATGTAGGGTCATAATAAAAATATCAGGTTATTTTCGCACATAATTACGAAGATCGGATGAAAGCTCCAAGAATTATCGAATGCGTACCCAATTTTAGTGAAGGCCGAAATGATCAGATTATCCATGGCCTCTCTGAATCCATCCGCAAAGTGGCCGGTGTAAAATTACTGCATGTAGATCCGGGGAAGTCGACCAATCGCACAGTAGTCACCTTTGCCGGAGATCCCGAGTCCGTAATTGAAGCCGCATTTCAGGCCATTGCATTTGCTGCTCAAAACATCGATATGAAACAGCATCATGGAGAACATCCTCGTATGGGAGCCACTGATGTATGCCCATTAATTCCCGTGAGTGGAATCAGTATGGAGGAAACCGTCCAATATGCCAAACAACTTGCAGAACGTGTAGGTAAGGAATTAAAGATTCCCGTGTATTTGTATGAAGCTGCAGCATCGGCAGATTATCGCAGAAATCTTGCAGACATCCGCAGTGGAGAATACGAAGGCCTTGAACAAAAAATGAAATTGAAAGAATGGAAACCCGATTACGGACCATCGGAATTCAATGCACATTCCGGTGCAACTGTAATCGGTGCAAGAGATTTTTTGATTGCTTACAATGTAAATCTGAATACGCGTTCTGTGAAACTTGCTAATGAAGTTGCTTTCGATATAAGAGAAAACGGACGCGCACTTAAAGATGAGAAAACCGGAAAATTGCTTAAAAATGAAAAAGGTGAAATGCTGCGTACACCCGGTTCGTGCAAATCTGTAAAAGCCATTGGATGGTATATCGACGAATATCAATTGGCGCAGGTTTCCATGAATCTTACCAACATGAATGTAACGCCATTGCATACTGCTTTTGAAGAATGCAGAAAAGCCGCCGATAAATATGGACTTATTGTAACCGGATCTGAATTGGTTGGATTGGTTCCTAAAAAAGCGCTTATCGATGCCGGAAACTATTTTCTAAAAAAACAAAAGAGATCATTAGGCATCTCTGAAGAAGAATGCATTGATATTGCTGTACAATCTTTAGGTTTGAATTCCATATCTCATTTTGATCCGCAAAAAAGAATTATAGAATATATGCTCGAAGAAAAAGAAAACAAACTCATCAACCTCAGTCTTGAAAAATTTATACAGGAAACGGCATCTGAAAGTCCTGCACCCGGCGGTGGTTCGGGATCAGTATGAATTTTTTTCAAATGCTGCCGAACAGGCACAAAGCAAAATAAAAGAATTATTATTTCTGGTTGATGAAGATACAAAAGCATTCAACGCCATCATGGAAGCATATCGCTTACCCAAAGTTTCACCCGAAGAAAAAGCAACTCGCAAAAAAGCAATCAAAAAAGCAAATCAGTATGCTATTGATGTACCAATGAAAACCATGGAAACTGCAGCCGCTTGTTTGTCATTCATCAAAAGCATGACGGAACGAGGCAATCCCAATTCAATCAGTGACGCAGGTGTCGGCGCACTTTGCATTCAGGCCGCTGTAAGTGGTGCAGCATTAAATGTGCAAATCAATGCGGCTGGACTGGAAGATGAAGTATTAAAAAAATCTCTTTTCGAAAAATCACAAGAGCTGGAAACAAAAATAAAAAAGGAAGTAGAAGAAATTATTTCGGCAATTAAATTGAAACTTGCGAAGTGAGCTGGAGAAACGATCAATGGACAATGGACAAAAACAACATTCCACAAATTTAACCTTCCAACAATTTACTAATGAATCAAAAAACTAATTACGGTGCATTAACCACATTAATTACGGTATTTTTCTTTTGGGGATTTATTGCTTCTGGCAATGGGGTATTCATTCCTTTTTGTAAAAATTACTTTCAGTTGGACCAGTTTCAAAGTCAGTTGGTTGACTTTGCTTTTTATGGTGCATATTATATTGGTGCCTTGTTTTTGTTTGTATTCAGTACCGTGAAATCCAGCGACCTGGTGTCTTCGTGGGGTTATAAGAAGAGCATTGTCTATGGTCTTCTATTTTCATTGTTGGGTGCTGTGGCTATGATTATCAGTGTCAAGACCGGTTCAAAAGAAAATGGATTTGTATTTTTTCTGATCTCATTCTTCATGCTTGCACTGGGATTTTCACTCCAACAAACTGCAGCCAATCCATTTGCCATCTCGTTAGGAGACCCTTCAACAGGTTCACACAGAGTAAATCTGGGCGGTGGCATCAATTCATTCGGAACCACTATTGGACCAATCGTTGTTGCTTTGGCTTTATTTGGTGCAACACATTATGATGACAGCGCTATTCAATCCCTCCGTTTAAGCAGTGTGACGAATTTGTACATGGGGGTTGGTTTTTTATTTCTTCTCGCCGCTATGCTGTTCTATTTTTCAAAGAAGGTGCCCGATGGAATAAACACGGCTGCATTTGAACCGGCTAAGAAAGCAATGATTACTATGATCATCATCACTATTGGATTGCTCGCTTGTTTTATACCTGTATTTAATAGTTACAGGAATTTACCTGACGATCTTTCTACAGAAGCATTTCAGCAAATTGAAATGCAACGAATGTTGTGGTTGATTACAGCACTTCTTGTTTTGATTTCAGGATTGAGTTATGCATATTTAAAATCCCAAAAAGATGGAACTGGCTGGGGGGCATTAAAGTATCCCCAATTGCTGCTCGGCATGTTTGCCATTTTTGTTTACGTCGGTGTGGAAGTAACTATACAAAGCAATATGGGAGAACTCCTAAAAAGCAATGATTATGGCAACAAACCGACGTCTGCAATCACTCCTTACATCTCTATGTTTTGGGGAAGCCTGATGATTGGCCGGTGGACAGGCGCAATTCCTGTATTCAATCCTTCTAAAACTGTGAAGATTGTATTGATGATTCTCGTTCCTTTAATAGCATTTTGTGTGGTGATTTTAGTGAATACCATTGCGGCAAAAGACATGAGTCATCTGTATTATTATGTTTTATGTGTAGGAGTTTTAATTATAGCATTTATCATTTCCCAGGATAAACCGGTGTCAACACTCATGTTGTTTAGTTCGCTTGCAATCATTGCCATGTTCATTGGTTTGATGACCACCGGTACGGTTTCTATTTATGCATTCTTGAGCGGTGGTTTATTTTGTTCGATTATGTGGCCCTGCATTTTTTCATTATCCATAGCAGGACTTGGAAAATATGAAACCCAAGGAGCAGCATTTTTAATCATGATGATCTTAGGTGGAGCCATCATTCCGCCATTACAAGGAAAATTAGCAGATTTAACCAGCGTCGGCATTCATAATTCGTATTGGATTACCGTTGCATGTTTTGCTTATCTCCTGTTTTTTGCCTGGATGGTAAAATCGGTGTTGAGAAAACAGGGAATTGATTATGATGTACAAGTCAGTGGAGAATAATAAAGAGGCTGTAGGCTGTAGGCTGTAGGCTTAAACAACTTGATTTTCACATAAATAGTTTTCATTTATATACTTCTTATTTTCTCACCAATAAATACTTTTTTATTATTGTCAACAGCTTATTTTAATAATATATGATAGTTAAAATCGTTTCGAATTTTTGTGATTAAATTAATGAAATGAAAAAGATTGGGATTTTAGATACCATATTAAGCTTATTTATTTTGGGGTTTTTGTCTTGTTCGCCTGAACCTGAACCAACAAGCGCATGCCTTCCATCAAATCTTCAAAAAGGTCTTATAGCATTTTATCCATTTAGTAATGGGAGTTTATTGGATAGATCAAGATTTAATCATACTCTATTAAATAATACCACTGCGACAGTTGCATCAGATAGAGCCGGTTCATCAAGTTGTGCTTTTCAATTTGATAATTCAAAGGATACGACTGAATTTCTTAATACCACTAATACCAACTTTTTAAATAACCTTCATCAATTTTCTATTTCAGTCTGGTATAAACCATTGGATACTACAAGAGGAATAACTTTATTTGGATATGAAGTCTTGGTTGGAAGGGGACAAGGATTAAAATGTCCGGATAGAGTAGGCATTTGGTCCTTGGGACTATTCGACGGTAGGTTGGCTGTATTTGGTTACAATAATGGTGTTTGGGCAAAACCGCTTAGTCCGATTAATTCTGGTCGTGAAATAGTTGAGCAAACTGATAAATGGCATCACGTAATAGCAATTTATAATCATGGAACCAATAAATTATATTTTGATGGTGTATTAAGTGAAACTGATTCTAAAAATGCTGATTGCGGAAAAAATAATTTTCCTTTGAACGTAGGTGATCTATTTATTGGAAAATACTATACAGGCATCATTGATGATATAATAATTTACAACCGGGAATTAACTCAAAGTGAAGTGTCCCAATTATACAATCTTCGACCTTGTTGCGATTAATCAACTCTCTAATTATTTGAATTTTCATTTTCCTGCATTTAGTTTTCAATAAAAATTATTATTCCTAAAGCCGAAAGCCTAAAAGCTTACAGCTTATAGCCTTTTTCCCTACCTTTATCGCATTAATTAAATTCATATGAAAACCGTAAGCTCTATTATTCTTTTTTGTTTTTGCTGGAATCTTCAGGCTCAAAACAATACTGAAGATTTAATTTCAGCGAATAAAGAAATCTATCTACTCACTGATAGTCTTTGGAATCTCGAAAAGCAATACATCAACAGATCCATCGATGAACAAACTTACCTGAAAATCAGCGGAGAATTGCTGAATGCCTTAAGTGCTTTGGCCTATTCAAATGCAAGCAATTACACGCGTCAACTTGAAGAAATGAATGCTCAGGACGGATCTCCTCAGGTTGTCGATCTACCAACACCACCTGCCAGGGATCCTCTGGATACCCTTCCACCGGATAACATGGAACAAATGCCTGATTTTAATCCCCCTGGAAATCCCATTGACCTGATTACAGGTTCTGGTAGAAGGACAAGCTTCAAACTTCGTTATGGTATGTTTTGGAATGGTTTGTCCCAGGGTACTAAAAATTCAACTATTGAATATCCGAAATTTAAATTGTGGAGTTCATACTGCTGGTTTAGTGAATTTGATATTTTGTTACAAACACGTTTAGGCAAAAGCAACCGGGGTCCGTTTTCCATTTATTATGGAATCGGCTGGGATATCCGGAAATACACACAAAAGGAAAATCCACAACAGCTGACACTCGACCAGGACAAAGCTGCATTTGAATTGCCTGGTGAAAAGTTGGATAAAGCATCTGTGGATGTTTCTTATTTCAGATTTCCCGTTGGATTGCAATACAAGAAGAAAAAGTTAGTCCTGAACGCAGGGGCTTATATTGGCTTTTTAACCAACCATGAGCAGATTCTCGAATTTAAAACTTCACTGGGGGAAGAAGCAGAATTAACACTGGATAAAAATTATAATTTTTCCAAAACCAATTATGGCCTGAGTGCATCATTGGGTTATAAGCGCATTCATCTTGCATTTAATTATGATCTCAATACGCTGTTCAAAGACAATGATGATTACAAATACAATGCCTGGAAAATTGGTTTGATGATCTTCTAGGTTTTTTCTTTGTGCATGGAGTTTGATATTCTTTGCATTAAGTTCGTCTCTATTGATTTACTTTGACTTTCATTTGATCATTATCTTTGCCATCCTTTTACCTGACTCCGAATCTTTATGAAAAAACCAGAATCCTTTTACGAAAAATTAGCTTACCTCTTTTATGCGATTGCCGATTGTGATGGTAAAGTGACCAGTAAAGAACTTTATAAATTACATGAAGAAGTAGTTTCCATATGGAAGTCAATTGATAATTCACTGGATGAATTCAATACGGATCTTGCTTTTGAAATTGAAGCCATTTTTGAATGGCTCGAAGACAATCGCTATTCCTATTTGGATGCTTACAAAGAATTTACAGATTATGCAGATGAACATAAACACTTATTCGATGCTGTGGTTAAAGAAAAAATTATGCACACCTGCAATAATATCGCTGCCGTTTTTAAATCTGTAAATCATGCAGAAGATAATATTTTACGCCAACTCAAAAATTATTTAGACCATTTATAAAACAGTTGCATTCATTATATGAGCGGGTTCCTCGACAATGCTGTGATCCAATCTAAAATGAGAATCCAAACCGAACGTCTTGAATTGATATCCTGTGATCAGGAATTGCTACGGAAGTTGATCTACGATACCGGCGAATTTGCAAAATTACTAGACATTAAAATACCTGAAAAATTTACAGAGTTTGGACTATCTCCGCTTCAGTATTCACTGGATAAATTGAATGATGCTGCTGAAATCGGATGGTGGACTTATCTCCCGGTTCATATACAGGCCAACATGCTGATCGGAACCTGTGGTTACAAAGGCAAGCCCGATAAAGACGGGATGGTGGAAATCGGTTATGAAGTGGTTGAAGCATTGCGCAACAAAGGATATGGAAAGGAAATCGCCAACGCTTTAATTAAAAATGCCTTTCGTTATGATGAAGTGAACTTCGTAAGGGCACATACCCTTTCTGAAGAAAATGCTTCTGTGAACATTTTAAAATCCTGCAATCTGAAATTCATCAGTACTATAAATGACCCGGAGGACGGAACGATTTGGCGCTGGGAGATTCAAAAGTCAGATGCACGCTGAATTGCTGAATGCCTGGATTGCCTGGTCTAATCAAAAGGCCAACCAGGTTTGTTCAATACTTTATTCATTTCTTCATGTTGCGGCAATGATAATTGAACTGGATAACTAAAAATAATGTTCTAAAATGATTCTAATCCAGAATCAAAGTACATCTCTTTAAATTATTCTACTTTTGTTATATGAAAACTTCTGAAGTCATTTATCTTGGCAATCTGAGAACGCAAGCCACGCATTTAAGAAGTGGTGAAAAAATTATTTCTGATGCTCCTGTAGACAACAAAGGCAAAGGGGAAGCGTTTTCCCCAACTGATCTCACTGCGACTTCGCTGGGCAGTTGCATGCTCACTACCATGGGCATTGCAGCAAACACACATGATATTCCAATGACCGATGCAACAGCAGAAGTGTTGAAAGTCATGGCCAACGACCCAAGAAGAATAGTTGCCATTGAAATCGATATTTATATGCAGGCTGTTCCTTACACGGACAAACAGAAAGCCATTCTGGTAAATTCAGCGATCACCTGCCCGGTAGCAAAAAGTCTTCATCCGGATTTGAAACAAATCACCCGCTTTCATTGGATAGAAGAAAAAATTAACATGAAGTAGTTTAATTTAAATTGAATACAGAAATTTTATTACCCTCTTCAAAAAGTATTTCCAACCGGGTTCTGATCATTCATGCACTTTCATCGGGTACTTCCGGATTAACCAATATTTCTGAAGCAAAAGATACCCAGGATTTGATCCGTTGCCTCAAATCCGAATCTTCAGAAGTTCATGTTGGTGAAGGGGCAACTACGCTTAGATTTTTACTGGCCTATTATGCCATCAAACAAAAAAAAATAAAACTCTATTGCGCCCCGTCGCTACAGAAACGACCCATAAAACCATTACTTGAAATCCTCGAACAGCTTGGATGCAAATTCAATTATCTAGAAAAAAAATATCAACTTCCACTTCAATTGATCAGAGGAGTGCAGGACGATTACTCCAGACAGTTATTTATAGACTCCTCCATGAGCAGCCAGTTTGCATCAGCCATATTACTCATTTCTCCGTATCTGAAAGATGGCTTGCAAATTCAATATTCAGAAGGTATGGTTTCTGAACCTTATATCCGGATGACTATAAAATTGATGCGTGAATTTGGAATTGACTTAATTGAAAAAGATCACATCGTTCAGATCGCGCCATCAAATTACAAACTCAACAAGTATTCCATTGAAGCGGATTGGAGTGCTGCAGGTTTCTTTTATGCCTTGCTGGGATTAAAAGAAACCGGTACATTATTCTTTCCCAATCTGCGGATCTCTGGTTTGCAGGGTGATGAAATCCTGGTTTCTTTTTTTAATCAGTTTGGGATTTCTACTCTTGTGGAGCAGGAAGGAGTTAGAATTATAAAAGAAAAAATAAAGAAACCCGATTATGTTGAATTCGATTTTACAAAACATCCCGACCTGTTTCCCCCTATTTCTATGTTTTGTGCCATCACCAAAACAAATGCACTTTTCAAAGGATTACAACATCTGGTCTTTAAAGAATCCAATCGTTTAAAAGTGATCAGTGATTTTTTAATGAAGCAACATGTTAAAATAACCCACCACCATACCGGCAGTGGCGATCTCTCTGCAGATTTTTTAATGAATGACTTTAATGATGACATCGCCACAACCTTTTGTTCTTTCAATGATCATCGGATTGCCATGGCATTCAGTTTACTCAATACCATTCGTAAAGTCATGATTCTTAATCCGGAAGTTGTAAGAAAATCTTTTCCCGGGTATTGGGATGAATTCGATAAAGTTATGGGCAATGGTTAATGGACAATGGACAATGGACAATGAATGGAAAAAATTATCCATTATCTTGGTTTAGCAAACTCTTCAATTACTTCTGCTATTTTAACATGATCCACGCGCTCAAAAGGATGGGGAGTGTCTTTCAAAATATTCAGCGTTCCTTTTTGTAAATTTTCTGCTGCATTTTGAGATTCCTTTAAGCTCACCATCTTGTCGTTATCTCCAATCAGAATTAATGTTTCTGTATTTATTCTTGCGAGATTTTTTTCGTCAAGAGGTTTCGCTTTGCCAAGTGCATTCATCATTCTTGCAGTTTTCAAAACGACATCCTCCCAATAAGTGCCGTGTTTTAGTTTTAATGCATTGACAAATTCCGGAATTTTCAATTTCATCATTTCCACATCCAATTGTCCGGACTCCTTTTCAGCACTTTCAGGTGACCAATCAAACTTTGTAGCAAGTGTTATAATTTTTCGAATTTTGCCTGGATGCATTAAAGCATGATATAGCGCCACATAGCCTCCCATACTATAACCGAATACAATGGGTTCCGTGATTTTATTTTGATTCATGTATGTTTCCAACTCATTAGCCATATCAACTATACTGAATTCATGACTCGCTGATGACTTCATCCCATGTCCCGAAAAATCGAATGCACGTACCCTGTACTGGTTAGAAAATTTGATTGCTAATGGCATCATTTGCTCTTGTGATCCAAGTGCCCCGTGTAGCAGTATTATGGATTTCATCCGGCAAATATAAGCGCGAACAGAGTGTTTCGCAGGAAGCCTGACTACTACATTCTTACTCATACCGTGTACTCTTGGTAACCCTGCATAGTTGGTTTAAGCGTCTCGCTTAAACCAACTATGCAATTAAGCGTCTTTCTTAAACCAACGATGCCGTAAAGCATCTCGCTTTAACGAACAATGAAGTGAAGCGTCTCACCTCAACCAACTATGCAGTCAAGCGTCTCGCTTAAACCAACGATGCAGGGTTACAACCTTCCTCATGATTCAACACTCGGAGCTTTATCTCTTTTCTTTACTTTTGCAACACAGTTCATCAAAAACATGACAAAAACTAAATTCGGAATTGCAATCCATGGCGGTGCGGGAACCATTCTAAAATCCCAAATGAATGCTGCCAAAGAATTAAAATATAAAAAAGCTTTGGAAAAAGCCCTTGAAAAAGGATACCAGGTGCTGGCAAAAGGAGGATCCGCACTGGATGCCGTAGAAGCTTCCGTGGCAAATCTTGAAAATTGTTCTTTGTTTAATGCAGGCAGAGGTTCGGTGTTTACTGCAAAAGGGACTCATGAGATGGATGCATCCATCATGAATGGTCTTGATCTCGATGCAGGTGCAGTGGCAATGATAAGCTCTATAAAAAATCCCATCAAGCTGGCACGAACTGTTATGGAAAAATCAGAACATGTTTTTCTTGCTGGAAATGGAGCGGAGAAATTTGCCTGGAAAAATGGATTTGAAAAGAAGAAATTCATTTATTTCTATAATCAATTGCGTTATCAACAATTGATCGAAGCCAAAAAAAAGAATACCATACTGCTCGATCATACTGATAAAAAATTTGGAACTGTAGGCGCCGTTGCGTTGGATCAAAAAGGGAATCTGGCAGCAGCAACTTCAACCGGGGGTATGACGAATAAAAAATTTGGACGCATCGGCGATAGTCCCTTGATTGGCTGCGGTACTTATGCCAACAATAAGTCCTGTGCTGTATCATGCACCGGTTCCGGTGAATACTTCATTAGAATCAATGCCGCATTCCAGGTTTCTGCACTAATGCTTTTTGGAAATAAAAGTCTGTTGCAAGCTAGTAATGAAGTCATTCATGAAACTCTGAATAACATCGGCGGCGACGGAGGACTGATTGCCATTGATCATCTTGGAAACATTTCCATGCCGTTTAATACAGAGGGAATGTACCGTGCACATCATGCATCAGGAAAAAAAGCTGTTGTTGAAATTTATAAATGAATAAGGATAATGGTTAATTGTTAATTATAGCGATTGACAAATAAAAAAAATCAACTGGCACTTATGGGTGCTTCTTGATTTCTTATTTTTTGTTGAATTGAAATCGTATATACTTTATCTTTTTCCCGACAGCAAGATGTTTCAATTCGTAGTAAGTCTTTAATTCCAATTCCGGATAAATTTTATCTAAACTGTAAATATCATTGCTGAAGTCCAGTATTTTAAATTGTGAATCTTTCGCAATGACATCCAAACTATAGTTATACAAACTGTCATCGTCTGTTTTCAAATGCAGAATCGCGTGGTTTGCAAGTATTTTTTTATAGATTTCAAGATAATGCGGAGACATTAGCCTTTTATTTGCTTTACTGTTTTTTAGAAAAGGATCGGGAAACGTAATCCAGATTTCACTGATTTCTTCCTGTCCAAAAAAATGTGGTATTAGTTCAATCTTAGTTCTTACAAATGCAATCCTGGAATTATTTTCCAGAAATGCTTTTTTCGCTCCTTTCCAAATCCTCGCTCCTTTTATATCAATGCCAATAAAATTTTTTTGAGGAAACAGCGCAGACAAACCCAGGCAATATTCTCCACCGCCACAGGCAAGTTCCAAGATAATTGGAAAGTTGTTTCTAAAATATTCCTGATTCCATTTCCCTTTATAATCAATATTTTCATGAAGGGATTTGAATAAAACCGGATTCTCGTACGAATAATTTTCAAATACATTGGGTAATGTGAGATTTTCAGCAAACCGGATGAGTTTGTTTTTACTACTCATGTATGATGATTCTAAAAACCAAACAATTGATCCATGATTTGCTGATATTGTTCAAGATCAGCGAGGGGAATATTTTTATCATTGTCCAGCCAAATCATGGCATTAGGATCTTTAAGCAACATCTGCATTTTTTTTGCATCTACAGAATTGCAATGCTGACTTTTCCTGCTTTGGATAATGTAAACGGGGCAAATGCTGTTGGGCAACGATTCGGAAATGTCAAAATCATATTTGAGTTCGTAGGGCAACATGAGCGCCGGAAACCGATCGCGCATCCACCTTCTTAATGAATATACCGGGTTTTCAAGAATTACCAATCTGCAGGGAATCATGCTGGATATATAACAGGCAACCGGAGCAAGAAAGTCCTGAGCATATATTATAATGCTGTCTTCACGATAGCGCTTCCTGATCCATTCCATACACGCCAATGCATCCTCATTCAGACTGCTTTCGGTAACTTTTCCTTTCGACTTACCATATGCACGATAATCCGGCATCAATACAGACAAATTTCTTCCTGTAAAATTGGTAGTGAAAGAATAATGAGCATCCAGATTTCCTTTTGCACCATGCAGAAACAATACAATGGCTTTTTCCTTTTGAGCTGGAATGCATTGCATTGCGTGAATTTCCTGCTGTTCAGGTAAAGGGATCAATACCTCTTTTGTCCTGCTGGTAGTAACAAACTCATAGTTATTGGTTTTCCCTGTGGTAAATAAAATTGAATTGATAAATATATAGATGGACAGCACACCTATAATATAGATGATGATTATGGCTGAACCAAATAAAAGTACATTTCTCAGATTCCATCTCATCGGGTGGCAAGTTAGAAAATTTGCGGAAGAAGTAAAAGATTCATTTGGGATAGATGGGGAGAATTGGGTGGTTTTAACTTTTTGTTATTAAGCACTGATGTGGCTTTTCAAATCAAAAAAAAATTATTCTTTAAATTAGCTCGATTGATTTCTCCCTGCAGTCAAATTACTATCTTTAAACTTAAATCATTTCAAATGGAGCATCAACGCAGTCCCGTTCCACCATTCACTTTGGAAACCGCTTTGCAAAAAGTGCAAGCAGCAGAAGACGCATGGAACAGCAGGGATCCGGAAAAAGTCTGTATGGCGTACACTATGGATACAGAATGGAGAAATCGCACAGAATTTATCAATGGCCGTGAAGCCGTAAAAGATTTTTTAAAAAGGAAGTGGGCAAAAGAACTGGACTACAAACTCAAAAAAGAACTTTGGGGATTTCGCGAAAACAGAATGGCCGTTCGATTTGAATATGAATGGCATGATGATGAAGGACAATGGTACCGCAGTTATGGTAATGAAATGTGGGAGTTTGATGAAAACGGATATATGAAGAAACGATTTGCCAGTATCAATGATTTGCCAATTAAAGAATCAGAACGCAAACTAATCTAATGGAACATATCCCCAATCACATCAGCATTATTTTTATACTTACGACATTACTGGCGGTTTACCTTTTTTACAAAGCAAGCCGTCAATCTAAAACTGCATTAATCATTATTCTGCTATGGTTGGGTTTACAAACCGTACTCGGGTTATCGGGTTTTTATAGCGTGACGAATTCAATTCCTCCCCGAATTATTTTTCTTGGATTGCCACCACTTGTTTTAATCATCAGTTTATTCATGACCTCAAAGGGTAAAGAATTTCTTGACAGCATGAATTTAAAAGTCTTGACGATATTGCATGTCATTCGCATTCCTGTAGAACTGGTACTTTACGCTTTGTTTGTAAATAAAGCCATACCGGAACTGATGACCTTTGAAGGTCGCAATTTTGATATTCTTTCCGGCTTGAGTGCTCCTCTGGTGTATGCCTTCTACTTTTTCAAAAAACAAATGAGCAATCGGACTTTACTGATCTGGAATATCATTTGTCTAGGACTTTTGTTAAACATTGTCATTAACGCTGTTTTATCGGTTCCTACTTCGATACAGCAATTTGCATTTGACCAACCAAATATTGCCGTTTTGTGTTTTCCCTACAATTGGTTGCCAGCCTGTGTCGTTCCTTTGGTTTTACTTTCCCATTTAGCAGCGATCAGACAATTAATCAACCGATAAATAAAACCATGATATTCAGATTCAACAGTGCGTATCTAGTTATTGTAAGTTTTCTCTTTTGTATCCTTTCAAAAGGGCATACACAGGAAACTTCATTGGACAGATTCACCGCTTCAGAAATCAATGGCCGGGTTTACCTCGAATGGATCATCAGTGCAGGCAATACCTGTCAGGGCATACGCATCCTGAGATCAACGGACAGCATAAACTTTATACAGATCGGAGATATTGGCGGAGTTTGTGGAAACATCAATACGCCACAGGGATATGATTTCACAGACGACAACCCAATAAAAAATAAAATCAATTATTACCGGCTTGAATTGGGAGGCATCGGTTTGTCAAAAATAGTTTCTGTTGAAATCATCGATCTCCAAAGCGGTGGTTACCAGGTAAGGCCGAATCCTGTTACGTCTAAATCTGTGATTCATTTTTCAAATCCCGAAAAACGTCCGTGCCAACTCAATATCTATTCAATAAGTGGTCATGAGATTTTTCATAAAGAGGTCTTCGATAACTCTTTTCATCTTTTCAAGGGGGATCTTCAAACCGGATTCTATTTATTTACAATCACTACAATGGAAGGTACACGCATAGTGAATGGTAAATTTTTGGTGATGAATTAAATTCTTTTAAACTTCCGGCAATCGTCAATTCATAATTTGTAAATTTATTGCGTGTAGCGTCAAGTTAGCAACAATTATAAAACCAGCAATATGACAAACTTTGAAAGTAAGAAAATATTCATTGCAAGAAATTTAATTTTAATTATTCTGACATTTCAAATCTCGTCTTGCACAGGACAAGTGAAGGAAAAATCTGTTAAAGATGAAATTGAAAATGAAGTAAACATCCAACTACCAATTTTAAATCAAACTACGACATTTCCGCAAATTCACACCAATTTAAATGGAATGGTAAGGGAATTTGTAAGGACTATGTATCAAGATACAAAAGGGAACTATTGGTTTGGAACAAATGGAAATGGGATTATCCGTTACGATGGGCAAACACTTGAAACAATTACAATCGAAGGAATCCATCCATTTATGAGGGTTATAGAAATTGTAGAAGATAAAGCAGGTAATCTTTGGTTTGGAACTTCCGATGGTCTCATAAAATACGATGGAAAAAATTTTACAACATTTTCGAAAAAAGAAGGATTACAAGGTGAGGATGAGGAAATTTGGGGTTTAACAATTGACAAAAGCGGACTAATTTGGGTTGGATCGATTGGAGGAGTAAGTCATTTCGACGGAGAGAAGTTTATACCTTTTTCGTTGCCAGATTCAATGGTCGAAAATCCTAACCACATGCTATCTGATAAATTGATTTTTAAAATTATAGAAGACAAAAGTGGAACCATTTGGCTTGTTACCGATGGAAATGGAATTTTCAAATACAATAAAGGGGAGTTTACTCATTTAACAACTAAAAATGGACTTACCGACAATAATACTGCGGATATCCTGGAGGACAGGCAAGGAAATATTTGGATTGGGACTTTTAATGGAGGTGTGAGTAAATATGATGGTAAAACGTACTCTAACTTCACAAAGGATGGAATTATTGAAGGTGTAGAAACCTATAATTTTTATGAAGACAGGCAGGGAAATATTTGGTTTACAGCTGAAGGTTATGGCGTGTATCGTTACGATGGAACAAATTTCACCCAATTCACAACTAAAGACGGATTAACCACAAACGTGGTTCAAAGTATACTTGAGGACCACAAAGGTCAACTTTGGTTTGGCACATGGCAAGGAATAAGTATTTATGATGGACAAAAATTTATGAATGCTAAAGACAAAGAACCTTGGACGAACTAAAAATAACTGTTGCTAACAGCACATTTGCAATCCGTAAGCAAACAAACCGCACCGCAACCGACAACGCCATGAACAGACAGACGCAAATGAAAAATCATGTAACATAAAATACTAACAATCCTGACAATTCTGATTTGCTTGTTTTATGTAGCGACAAACCTTTATTGGTATTTTAATCGAGGCATTTATCCAAATATTTTCATTAGAATAAACATTACAACTGCTTTCCTACTCATCTTGACTGTGCTTTTACCGACCCTTTAACAACCATTGAAAAAATGATAAAAAAGAAAATATTTTCATCAAAACTTTTTAGTAGTTGGAAAAAACTTGGGCCAGGACTTGTGACAGGTGCAAGTGACGATGACCCATCCGGAATTGCAACTTATTCTCAAGCAGGGGCTGCATTTGGACTTGCAACATTATGGACAGCGATTGTTGCTTTTCCTCTCATGGCTTCTATTCAGCAAATGTGTGCGAAAATTGGGTTGGTAACCTCTCAAGGTTTGACAGGGACACTTAAAAAACACTATCCAAGACCTATTTTGTATTTAATGCTGTTGTTTAGCTTTCCTGCTATTGTAATGAATATTGGTGCTGACATTGCAGGTATGGGTGCTGTGGGGAATCTTCTGTTTCCAGCTATTGATGCTAATTATTTCAGCGTTCTTTTCACAATTCTTCTTCTTGGTTTAATAATCTACCTGCCTTATCAAAAAATTGCATCAGTTCTAAAATATTTGTGCATTGTAATGTTGGTTTATTTTATCGTTCCTTTTTTATATAAACAGGATTTCACAGAAATTCTTAAGGCGACTTTTATCCCAACTATAAAATTTGACAAAGATTTTATAGCCATTATAGTCGGCATTCTTGGCACTACCATTTCACCATATCTTTTCTTTTGGCAAGCATCGGTAGAGGTAGAAGAAATGAAAAACAAAAAGAAACATTTGATTGTAAACAAAAAGATTATCCATGCTATGAACCAAGATGTAGATTTTGGAATGACAGTTTCGGGTTTTGTTATGTATTTTATCATTCTTACTACCGGCACCGTTTTGTTTAACGGTGGTATCCATCAAATTGACACAGTTGAACAAGCGGCAATGGCATTAAAGCCATTAGCAGGAAATTTGGCTTATCTTCTTTTTGCCATTGGGGTAATCGGAACGGGTCTTATTGCAATTCCCGTATTGAGTGGTTCCATTTCTTATATTATTACCGAAACATTTGGGTGGGAACAAGGGCTTGACAAAAAATTTCATGAAGCAAAAGGATTTTATGTCATCATTGCTATTTCATTGATACTCGGTTTATCTTTAAACTATATAGGCATTACTCCAATTCAATCTTTGATTTATACAGCCATTCTTTATGGACTTACTGCTCCAGTTCTGATTGCTATCATCCTGCACATTTCAAACAACAAAAAAATAATGGGTGAAAACGTGAATGGAAGAATAACAAATATTCTTGGCTTTGCAGCATTAATTATTATGACAGTTGCTGCTGTAGCTTTAATTTATCTGCAATTTTCAGTCAAGTAATAAATATTGGCAAATGAATAAACTTGAAAAGAAGCGTTATTTTGCAAATAACTTGGCTGTCTATAACACGAGTTTGGCAAAAGTGGTGGTTCAGTGCTCCGCAGACACATTTGCAGTTAATTAAATTTTGGTTCTCCGCATCAACATCTGTGATAAAAATCACCACCTTCGCCAAGCCAGAAAACGTTGACAATTTTAAGCAAGATAATTTACAATGAATAATTTAAAGTATTGGAGATTAGCAGGAATAATTACAACAATTATACTTGGATTCTTACTGCATTACTTGTTTTCCTGGACAGATCGTTCAAAGGTAATTGGATTTTTTGCGCCGGTTAATGAAAGTATATGGGAACATTTAAAATTAGGAT
>JBGAWX010000109.1:0-10814 GCA_044227375.1 Saprospiraceae bacterium | reverse complement strand
TCCTTTGCGCAGCGATGCCGGCAGATACATTGATCCCATTTTTACCATATTGCAAAATTGTACCTGCTTTGTTCAATCCAAAATTATGATCGTTGTTTCGGGTATAAAAATTATTTCTGAACAAGGTATCCTGGACTTCATCAAATACATCCCTGTCCAACTCATCATTTCTTTGAATGTAGTTATAAAAAAATTGCAATGAAAAATCCTTAGCAATGGGCTCTACATACAAAAGGCTGGACCTTACTGTACGAATATTGGTATTGAATTGTATGACCTGATCCAATATTGACAATGAGTCGATTCCTGAATCATTGTAAAACTCATTCTTTGAATATAAATCCTCATCTGTATTTCTTTCATTCTTACTGTAAATAAAATTGACACCCAGATTTCTTCTTTTATTCTTAAACTTCCGCTTGTAATAGGCTACACCCTGCCAACCGAGATTGTCCCGATCTGAAAATCGATTCATATCCAAAGAACTGGTCAAGAGGTTTTCACTGCTTTTATTATTAAACAAACCGGTTTGTCCTGTTTTTGTGAAAACAGCATTGCCCCGTAGTTTCAATATTACTGAATTCAAAGAATCAAATTCCTTTTCTAAAATAAATTCTGCACGATGGCTTCCATTCTTCCGATCCTGTGTACTTTGATCCTCAGTAAAATACACATTGTCCGGCAAGAAAAATTGCCTTGTTCTGATGGCTTCCGATAATAAATTATTCTGTTTGTAAGTATAGCTGCCTGTAAATTTTAATTTATTAAAATCGTAATTATAATTTACACCAGCTTGCGCATTTTCGGGTATACCGGCAGCACCATCTCCAAAGTAACCTTCAGATGATCCGAACTCATCACTTTCTTCATCCCCTCCAGGTCCAAAGTATCGATACCCAAGTCCATAACCAAACCCAAAAATTTCCTCTGATTGATTCCAGTCCCAACTTTGTTGTCCACGAAAATCCTGGTAGTCATTCCAGTTCATTCCATTTCTCCCGGTATTATTTTTTAAACCAATAAAACTCAATTGCTCCTTCTTGTTAAACTTATTATAGTTTCCTTTGACTTCGAATTTAGATACGAGGTCTGTGGTATTGGCATCCTGTTCTCTTTGCTCTATACCTGCTCCGCCGACAATTTTACCAAATCCACCTTTTTTAAATTCATCCTTCAATTCGAGATTCATGGTTTTGGTATCCTTTTCCTGCGACACTCCGGTAAGTTTTTCCTGTTCTGTCTTTTCATTAAAGACCTGAACTTTTGAAACGCTTTCTGCTGGTAAATTTTTTGTAGCCATGGTAGGATCATCTCCAAAAAATCGTTTTCCATCCACGGTTACTTTATTTACACCCTGTCCATGGCTGGTAATTGCTCCGTCTGCACCGACTGCAATTCCGGGAAGTTTCCTTAACAAATCTTCAACGGTTGAACCGGCCGGAACTTTAAAAGTGGTTGCATCATATTCGATAGTGTCGCCCCGCATTTTAAGCGGAGCTTTTGCTTCTTTAATGACCACCTCAAAAAGTACATTGTTGATTTGCGTCAGACGAATATTACCAAGATCAATTAGACTTGAAGCATTTGGATCCAGCTTTTTCTCAAATGAAAAATACCCGAGGTAAGTCACTTTAACTATAACCGGTTTTGAGAATTTATCTTTGATTGAAAACAATCCGTTTTTGTCTGCCTGAGTATAGCTTATGTAAGTACTGTCTTCGCCATCAAGAATCAATACAGTGGCCAATGCTAATGGAACGGAAAGCGTATCTGTAACAACACCTTTGATCTCAGTTTTTGCTTGCGCAAAGGAGACGTTAAGTGATGTGACAAAAACTAGGAGACAGAGCCATCTCATAAAGGGTTTTGTTTTGTTAAAGCAATTGAACGCAAGATAATAGCAATTATTTTTAATATTCAAAAGCAGGGTTTTAAGAATCAATTTTAACTTTAATTTAAAATTAAAACAAATCCTGATGATGAGCTATCTAATAACTACTTTTCAATATCCGGCAAAGCAATGCTTCTGCGATTCGCATTTATTTCAGAAATTGGAAGTGATCTAGCCAATCTACTTTCTAGTTCATTGGCATTTACATATAAATACTGGGTACCAAACATTTGAGGTCTATCAGTTTTTAATAAATAAATATCCATCAGCTGGGCATACCATAACCAGTCACTTTCACCCTCTGTGCAATAGGATTTTAATACAGGTAAATATTTCTTTATTAATGTAGTATCTTGAGAGTGGTTCATTATTAATGCTAATCCCATTGCACTCCGGTATCCTACCGTTGAAATCTTGGGTAGTGAATTCCTAAGAAAATATTTAGAAACAAACTGAATATTTCTAGCATCCTGATTTAAATTAATGGAATCAGAAACTTCTAGTGAAGGAAATGAAAAAGTATCAAGGTCTTTGATGTAACCAGTTATTCCGCCTAAGTATTGATCTAATGTCCTGTACTTTTGATCTTCAAAATACATAGAGTCCAAAACAAAAGATTTTTCATTGCGGTATACGTTGAAATATCGCTTACGAATAGCGGTATAAATTGCGGGATCGATTATGTTTCCTTTAATTTTTTGAAGTCTTGTATCAAAAAGAATACAAATCCATTCTTTCTTCGGAGCGATATTTAACCATCTTAAAAAATATTCTCTTGATTTACCATAATTCCCCATATTATTATAATAAAGTCCAAGGCGATACAAACTACTATTAATGGTTAGTGCGGTCTCTGAAATTTCCGCTCTTCTATTTTTACTTCTTCCTTCTTCAAGCTCATTACTCTTAATTGGGTCATTCTCACACTTACCAAAAGTTATAAGATTATATTCATTAAGTCCATGGGTTTGCATAATATATGCTTTGACACTATCCGCTCTTCTCATAGACAATGTACAATTTTCCTCGCCAATATTATCTGTGTGGCCTACGATTTTATATACTCTTGCTTTTAAATTATTCAACAATTGGAATAAGGAATCCAATGACTTTTTATATGTTTCCTGCAAACTTGCATCTCCGCTTTGAAAATAAACAATTCTCTTATCAAGTATTGGTTGAATGTAATCTCTTGTGTCGTCTTCCAGGTTTCTGCAATGAGGTATAATGACATTTTTTTTATTTAGTGTATCTTCTTTTAATTTGATAATACTTACGTTATCAATAAAAGCAAATTGATAATAGAAATTATCGGTTCTGTGTAGCAAGGGAAATTTATGATCTCTGAAAACACCCAATACCAAATAATTTAAATTGCATTCTGGGCGAATGTATTTGCTTATTTTACACCACTGGCCAGGTATTATAGTATCCGAAAAATATGTTTTCAGATCCAGCATTTTATTTCCAGACATTTGTACATCCTTATTGGAAAGCATAAATCCAATATGGTTTGCCAAATTTTCTTCCATGCTGCTGTCTTTTATTAGATATACCCACATGCTCACCTGATAGACCTCACCGACTTCAAGAGGTTCTGATAGTTTAGATTTAAGATAGCCGGTGCAACCTTTTGTTTTTCTGCTTCCTGAAACATCCTGATCATCGTCATTAGGACAAGCTTCTTCATAAATTATTCTTACCATTCCACAACCAGATTGGGCATTGTATTTATTAAAGTCACAAACTGAAATGGCATGATCATGATCTGTTTTCTTGATTGTACAATTGCAATAAAATGTTTGCCAAGAGATATGATTCCAGTTTTTTAAATAATAAATATTATCACTGGAATTATGCAAATTCGGAATCAGCTTATCGTGAATTTCAAAATCACCATTTGGAACTAAGTTTTGTGAAATTGAATTATTTTCATGCAGTACATTTAGTATGATAATTATTTGGAAAGTAATCGTTCTCATATCAAATCCATTTCGGATTTTTACAATTAATAATGAAACCTACATTGAAGGATATGAACATATTCATCAGTCACTGCATAAACCAATCGATGTTCACCAGAAATACGTCTCGACCAATAACCAGATAAATCCGCTTTCAATGCTTCGGGTTTACCCTTTCCTTTGAATGGATTCCTTAAACACTCTTTAATAAGTTCATTTATTTTTTTGATGCTTTTAGGGTCGTTCTGAAACCACCATTGATAATCTTCCCATGCATTTTTATCCCAGGACAAATTCCTCATTAGTGATTCAATAAAGTATGCGTCTCTGTCTCTCCTTTTAATTTTCTTTGAATGGCTTCATCAAGCCTTTTACGATTGTTTTCAGTAGAAAGCAAATGAAGGGTTTCTTGCATGGCATTAAATTGATTCAAAGATATCAGTACGGCATTTTTTTCTCCACCTCTATTGATTATCAACTGATTATCAGATTCAGTGACATCATCAAGACAAGCTTTTAACCGTTTTCGAAATTCAGAATAATTAACAATTAGCATAATTAAGTACAATATATTGTACAAATATAGGCATTTTTATTTTAATTCTGATTAGCATGCTCAAGGCTAAAAATTGAATGGATATCTTTTGACTTCTAGAAAACCAAAATGACCTTGAGTAATAACTTGCAATAAAAGAATAAATAAAAAATTCTTGCCTCATTTCATTTGTGTTTCAGCAAAAGTGCTTGATATATCAATTCGAATCTCGCTTATACAATATATAATATCGTATAAAGAAAATCCAATCAATTACCATAGACTTTTGTCAACGGTTCTTACTATGAAATTTTTTACGATTATTTGTTTTATAGATTCACTTAATTCCCAACCAACATCTTCGGTGCTGCAGCCAACATCTCCTCGTCGGCTTTGGATTTGAATTTTTCAAAATTGTTGATGAAAAGTTCGGCGAGAGCATTTGCCTTTTGATCGTAAGCTTCTTTATCTGCCCAGGTGTTTTTTGGATTCAATATTTCTGATGGAACTCCTGGACATGAGCTTGGATAATGCAATCCGAATATTTCGTGTGTATGATATTCTACATTATTTAACTCCCCATTCATTGCAGCAGTAATCAATGCACGGGTGTATGGCAATTTAATCCTGCTTCCTACACCATATGGTCCTGCAGTCCAACCTGTATTCACCAACCAGATGTTAGGTTTAAATTGTTCAATTTTTTTACCAAGCATTCCGGCATAATACGTTGGATGCAACGGAAGAAACGGTGCGCCAAAACAACTTGAAAACGTGGCCTTTGGTTCTGTAACACCTGCTTCGGTTCCCGCAACTTTTGCAGTATATCCGGATATAAAATGATACATCGCCTGTCCTTTAGTCAATCTGCTGATTGGAGGCAATATGCCGTATGCATCACAGGTGAGAAAAAAGATATTGGATGGATGACCACCAACTGATGGAATCACTGCATTGCGAATGTGCTCAATAGGATACGAAACCCTTGTATTTTCTGTAATTGTTTTATTGCAATAATCAGGAACATTGGTGTCATCATGAAATCCGATATTTTCCAGAATGGCTCCCGGACTGATCGCGTGATAAATATCCGGTTCTTTTTCTTCTGTCAGATCAATGCATTTTGCATAACACCCTCCTTCAAAATTAAAAACTCCGTTGTCCGACCATCCATGTTCATCGTCTCCTATGAGTCCACGTTCAGGATCGGCAGATAAGGTGGTTTTACCGGTACCGGATAATCCAAAGAAAATTGTGGTATCCCCATCTTTACCAATGTTTGCAGAACAATGCATAGACAATACATTTTTCTGGTAAGGAAGTATGAAATTTAGGATGGTGAAAATGGATTTTTTGATTTCACCGGTATATGCAGATCCGCCGATTAATATGCGTTTCGTTTTAAAATCGATCATAGAAAAATTGTGCTGCCTGGTTCCATCTATTGCCGGATCAGCGCGAAAGTCTGGCGCACAATAAATACACCATTCCGGTTCGAAGTTTTCAATTTGCTGATCATTCAAGCGGATAAACATATTGCTTGCAAACTGGGCACTCCATGGATATTCTGCAAACACTCTCACACTTATGCGATACCTTGGATCTGCACATGCATATGAATCCTGCACGAACACTTCCTTTCCTTCAAAATACGTGCACATCTTTTTATATAAGGCATCAAACTTATCCTGTGCAAATGCTTTGTTGAATTTATTCCAGTCAACCGCATCATGAGTTATTTCATTATCAACAGTGAATTTATCATCGGGACTTCTTCCTGTAAATTCTCCGGTCCGAATACACAATGCTCCTTTATCACTCAAGATTCCCATCTCCCGATTTAGACTTTCTTTTACCAGATCGGTAGGACTGAGATTGCAAAAAAGATGTTTTGTATTTTTTATTCCGTAGTTTTCAATTGGCGATTTAGTGGAAATTTTACCTGAAAAACCCATGAATTTGAATTTAGCCTGGTTAAAAAAAATGAGGCTGCAAAGTTAGTATTAAAACTAAAAGTAAAGGAATCGTAATGATGAATCTTTTATTATTTGAAATTTATTAAGCATAGAGTTTCTTGAAGCCTTCCTTTAGCAGACAGATGTCCCTACTTTAAGCTTTTGGGGGATCAGGAAAACTTTGGTAATTGTATGGTAAAAGTCGTGCCTTTACCTGGCTCAGAATGTTTAATAAAGATCTTACCCTTATGATAATTTTCTATAATTCTGCGACTTAGAGACAAACCGAGACCCCAACCCCTGGTTTTAGTGGTAAACCCGGGTTTAAAAACGAGTTTCCACTGAGAAGAGGGAATCCCCTTTCCCGAATCACTGAGATCAATATATACCCATTTTGAATCCTGCTTCAACTCACAGCGAATCAATCCGCTATCTTTCATCGCATCCAGAGCATTGCGCAACAAATTTTCAACAACCCAGGAAAAGAGGTTACTGTTGATCTGAACATGATAATTCTCTGAAGTTTGTTCGGGAAATTCAAATCGGATTTTTTGAGACGCTCTTGCTGAAATATAATTCTTGCATTTTTGCAATTCCGGAATCAGATTGGTCATCGTCAATTCCGGTTGCGAACCAATCTTTGAAAACCGGTCAGCTACCTGTTGCAATTTGTATACATCAAATTCCATTTCATGAATGATACGTTCCTGATCTTCACTTACAGTTCCCGTATTTCGGAGGTTTTCAATCCATCCCATCATTCCTGAAATCGGTGTTCCCAGCTGATGTGCCGTTTCCTTTGCCATTCCTACCCAGACCCGGTTTTGCTCTTCCTTTCGCGAAGCATTAAATACTGCATATCCGAATCCTGCATAAAGCAACAACAATAACAATTGCACCAAAGGAAAATAGCTCAATACCGTAAGAATAAATGGATACTTGTAATAGATGATATAATCATCGCTTTCAAGTGGCGGAGGTCCTGTCGCTTTTAATTCTTCGATCAATGCAGCTGTATCTTTTACATCAGGAAAATTGTACAATTGAACCTCTTGATTTCTGTTGATTGCGACGATTTGAAGATCGGACTTGATGGTATCGAACATTTCCTGTTCATAACTCATATCTTCATTCAGGTTGGCTGTATTGGTTATTTCCTTTAGCGTTCTTTCAAAGACTTCTACTTTGGTCAATTCCAAACGAGACAGTTTTTTCGCCAGATAATTTGAATAAAACAAAGGCATCAACATAAACAGCAATCCCAATATGATGAGAAATATTTTCCAATTGCTTGTTTTGATGTACTGATTCATTCGGCTAAATAGCGATATTGATTACCTGTCCATATAAAGAATGCAAAATAACGCGAATTAAGGGAGATTATTAGATCGATGTGATTAATTTTTATAAAAAGCTTAGGCCTAAAAATATTGCATAATTATACGCAAAGACGCGAAGAAAATAACGCTAAGAGCGCAAACAATGATTATTTGAAATCTATATTAAACTTTGCGATCTCCGTGAAAAACTTAGCGTCTTTGCGGTAAAGATAGAAAACACTTAAAGTTTAATTTGAACCAGATTAATTTACGATTTGCAATTTCGCAAACTTCAAAATAATCTTACGCTGTGGATTTTCGATTTCCTGAAACAGAATTGTTGCAACTCGATTTTCTTTTGCGCCTTCGATAGTAATTACTTTTCCTCTTCCGAATTTCTGATGAATCACCATCATGCCGGATTGAATAGCATCTGATGGACTGGACGTAAAATTTGCAATCACTTCTCTGGTGAATTTGGGTTTATTGCTAACCCATTTATTTTTTGTGGATGGCGATTCATCCAACAATTCAAATACTGCATTCCTGGTATTTGTTTTATCGATCTCCATCCGTTCCGGTTGAATTTCATCAATAAACCGGCTGGGTTCACACATGCGCAGATTGCCAAAAACATACCGGGTGTTGGCATACGAAAGTGCAAGGAATTGTTTTGCCCGAGTAATGGCTACATAAAACAAACGCCTCTCTTCATCAATCTGCTCCGGATCTTTTGAAGCCATGAAACTTGGAAAGAGGTTTTCTTCCAGGCCTCCAATAATGACTGCACTAAACTCCAAACCTTTGGCAGAATGCACAGACATCAAGGTCACATAATCCGCTTCGCTGTCCGATTGATCCAATTCAGTGATTAATGAAATGGATTGCAGATACGAAGCTAGTGATTTATCTTTTTCTTCATCTGCATGCCATTCATCTTCTTCAGTAAAGGTCTTGATTCCATCCAGCAAAGCCATGACATTCTCCATGCGTTGTATGCCTTCATTGGTAAGATCCTGTTTCAACTCGGATGACATGCCCGATATTTTAAATGCATACATCGCCGTATTGTAAGCATCTGCAGAATGGCTGGACTGCTGCACTTCCGTGATCTGCATTTTGAATTGCTTAAGGCTTTGTGCAGCTTTAGGACTCAATTCAATATGAGCGCTGGCTTCCCATAATGATACATTATGTTCTGCAGCATAAGCCTTAAATTTATCTATTGTAGAATCACCGATCCCCCGCTTCGGATAATTGATAATTCGTTTAAACGCTTCGTTGTCCTTCAAGTTGACTATCAATCTGAGATATGCCAGCAAATCCTTTATTTCTTTTCTCTGGTAAAAAGAAAGTCCACCATAAACTTTATAAGGAATATTCACCCTCCGCAATTGCTCTTCAAAAATCCGGGATTGCGCATTTGTACGATAGAGAATGGCAATCTCATGATTTCGCAGATGATACCTGTTTTTTAATTCAACAATATAATCTGCAACTTTCCTCCCTTCTTCCACATCTGTGGTACACTTCATCAATTTGATCTTGTTGCCGGATTCCTTTTCCGTCCAGATTTCTTTTTTTATCTGCTTTTTGTTTTGAGTGATTACATCATTTGCTGCATTGACAATGTCCGGTGTACTTCTGTAATTTTGTTCGAGTTTAAAAATTTTTACATCCGGAAAATCATTTTCAAAGTCGAGAATGTTTTTAATAGTTGCTCCCCGGAATGCATAGATACTTTGCGCATCATCCCCAACAATGCAAATGTTTCTCGGACTGTCTTTATACAAAACAAGTTTTTTAATGATGGCATATTGTAAAAAATTGGTGTCCTGAAACTCATCGACCAACACAAATTGAAATTGCTTGCGATATTTTTCGAGGACGTTATCCGGATTTTCCTGAAGCAGCCGAAACAATTGCAACAGTAAATCGTCAAAATCCATAGCACCACCCCGAATGCAGTGCTGCACATATTTTTTATAGATCTGAAAAGTCTGAGGCATTCTGTTTTCTGCATCCTGATCGCGCAGTTCAGAATCCTTTTCATACATGATTGGCGTGATGAGATTGGATTTTGCGGAGGAGATGCGTGTTCGGATTGTATTTACATTGTATTCTTTCGGATTGAGATTCATCTCCTTGAGAATTTCTGTAATCAAACTTTTGCTGTCTTCAGTGTCATAAATCGAAAATGCGGAAGGATATCCGATTTTAGGCGCTTCTACTCTGAGTATTCTCGCAAATATGCTGTGAAATGTACCGCTCCACACTTTACGCACTTCGTCTCCAACCAATTGGCTGATGCGTTCAGTCATTTCCCGCGCAGCTTTATTGGTAAAGGTGAGCGTAAGGATATTGTAGGGTTTAATCCCTTGTTGAATGAGATAGGCCAATCGATACGTCAGCACTCTGGTCTTGCCTGATCCAGGTCCTGCAATAACCATCACCGGACCATGAGTTTGTGTTACAGCTTTTAATTGCTCCGGATTTAGCCCATCGAGAAAAGAGTTCATGTGTTCTGCTTAGAGAGGCAAATGTAAGGAAAAAGAAGATATGAATTATGAGATCTGAACTATGAACTATGAGTTATGAGTTATGAGTTATGAGTTATGCCCGCCTGCCGGACGGGCAGGAGTTATAAGAGTTTTTAGGTTTGTAATGAAATTGCCTCTTGTCTTTAAATACTAAACAGATCATACTAACTCAACCAGGGATCTGCATTCTTTGGTGCATTGATTTTCTGTTCATAATTATTCAAATTGCGTACTCCGGAATAATCGTCCGGCCACTTGTCCTTTTCCTGGATGTATATTTTCGCCACCGGATATTTTTTTTCTTCCGGAACTGTAATGATGACATAATTTCTGGCAGTGATGTTGGGTTGTTCATAAGTTCCAAAATTTTTCAGATCCAATACATAGCCTGGAATCCTGTTTAAGGACTTACTGACTTGTCCCAGTATATAACTGGACAGTTTGCCGACCGGTTGATTGACGATGGGTGAGGTGATGATCTGTGTTGCTCTTACTTCACTCCATCCATCTTTCTTTGTTATTGTAGCTGCACCTCCGGAATGAACGTCTCCTGAAACGATGAGCAGGTTTTTTGGTTTGAACTTTGCACCAAATTTAAAAATCAGGTCCA
>JBGAWX010000108.1:0-10820 GCA_044227375.1 Saprospiraceae bacterium | reverse complement strand
AAACCGATTCCACATGTATTGCAACAATAATGAGTATTGAATTTGATGAGGTCAATGGCCTTGGGCATGCCATAAGTTAATTTCTTGATGGCCTTATCCACTTGAAGTGGAATGTTCAAATGTCTGGCCAATCCATTTCCCGAGCCAGTTGGAATGATGCCCAGACAAGTTCGGCTTTTAAGAATCGTTTCAAGCAATTCACTCACAGTACCATCGCCACCCACAGCGACGATGCAGGTATGTTCAGTATGTTGATAATTGGATAAAATGCTGTTGCTGTGTCCTGCATATCGGGTATATAGAATTTCATAATCAGAACTTCCCAGATGGCTGGAAATGAGTTTTTCCCAATCTCTGAGTTTTTGACTTCCGGAACTAGGATTAATGATAAAAATGAACTTTGTGATCGCCTGATTCATCCGGGGTCAAAATTAGATTTTGTAGATCATTTTTAACATTTCAGCCCTAAAAGTGATATAAATAGTCCATTTTTTTGCATAATCATGATCTATGTATTGCATAGTACTTGATTATGTATTAGATTTGCACCATGAAAATTGAAAATTCAATCGCTCAAATGAAAAAAGGGGTGCTGGAGATGTGCATTCTCTCCATTATCAGTAATGAAGAAGCCTATCCATCAGACATTATTCAGAAATTGAGGATGGCTGAACTCATCGTAGTGGAAGGTACCTTATATCCAATTCTCACCCGGTTAAAAAACAATGGATTTCTCGAGTATCACTGGAAGGAATCCAATGCCGGGCCACCAAGGAAATATTTTACCATAACCGAAACAGGCAGGCAGGCATTAAATACCTTATCCGCAAGCTGGATTCAGTTTGTTCAATCAGTCAATCAATCACTTCAAATCAAAAATGAACATGAATAAAATACAACACATCAATGTAGGCGGCTTCCCATTTTCAATCAATGAAGACGCATTTTTTAAACTGGATCAATATCTGGTTCGATTGAACAATCATTTTTCGCATTCTGATGGTGCCAAAGAAATCATGGAAGACATCGAATCCCGAATTGCAGAATTATTCAAAGAATACATGCAGGGAGGTTCAATCGTCAATATGGACCATGTCACTAAGATGATGCAGGTTATGGGAACTCCCGAAAACATTGGTGCAGAGAATGAAACGGAAAATCAAAGCCAGTATTCTGAAAGATATTACCGAACCGGCAAAAGAATGTTTCGCGATCCTTATGATAAAAAAATCAGCGGGGTTTGTTCCGGACTTGCACATTATTTCGGAATCGAAGATCCAACATGGGTACGGGTGGCGTTTGTATTCTTTGGAATCTGGGGATTCGGAATTATCCTGTACATCATACTCATCTTTATCATGCCTAAAGCGTATTCGGCCGCAGATCGTCTTGCCATGAAAGGAAAGGCAATCAACATTCAGAACATCGCTGAAAAAGTGGAAGAAGAAATTGAAGAAATGTCGGATCACTTTCATCAATGGCGTGATAAATGGAAGCAAAAAAAAGGAAAGCGGTTTTAGAAGATTTGATCATTTGATATATTCTTTGGACGAAAGCAGTAGGGCTGCTTCATTCTCTTTCTTACCTTTGCCCTCCACATGTTGTATCAGAAAAATTTTATTGGAGGGAGTTACATCGAGCCACTCGGAAAAAATTATTTAGATAATGTAAATCCAGCCACCGGTGAAATTATTTCTAATATTCCGGCGGCTGATGCATCTGATGTTGCATTAGCAGTTGAAGCTGCCCATAATGCATTTCATTCCTGGAGTCATGCTTCTTTAGAAACCAGATTCAAAATATTAAATAAAATCGCCGAAGGCATCGAATCCAGATGTGATGAATTAGCATTGGCAGAAACCAGAGATACCGGAAAAGCAATCAGGCATTCTCAGCAAATTGACATTCCTCGCGCCGCAAGTAATTTTCGATTTTTTGCTACGGCCGCAATGCAATTTGCTTCTGAGTCTCATGAGATGCCTGGCCAGGCTATCAATTATACATTGCGACAGCCCATCGGAATTGTCGGTTGTATTTCACCATGGAATTTGCCTTTGTATTTATTTACGTGGAAAATTGCTCCTGCTCTTGCTTGTGGAAATTGCGTAATTGCAAAACCATCAGAGTTCAGTCCAACTACGGCATATCTGCTTGGTGAAATCTGTAAAGAGGCCGGATTGCCTGATGGTGTACTCAACATCCTGCAGGGTTATGGTCATGAAGTCGGAGAAGCTATTGTGAAGCATCCTGAAATCAAAGCCATTTCGTTTACCGGTGGAACCAAGACCGGTGCTCACATCGCATCTATTGCGGCACCAGTATTCAAAAAACTCAGTTTAGAACTCGGTGGAAAAAATCCGTGTATCATTTTTGCGGATTGTGATTATGAAAAAACATTGAAGCAAGTTGTCCGTCTTGCTTTTTCAAACAGCGGACAAATTTGTTTATGCGGAAGCAGAATATTGATTGAAGAAAAAATCTATGAACAGTTTAAGAATGATTTGGTGAATGAAGTCAAAAAACTTGTACCTTCTGATCCTGAAAATCCGGAGAGTAAAATGGGTTCTTTGATTTCACAGCAACATCAGCAAAAAGTAATGTCTTACATTGAACTGGCAAAAGCAGAAGGAGGAAAATTGCTTTGTGGAGGGATGGCATTGAATCCGGAAGGACGATGCAAAAATGGATTTTTTGTGGTGCCTACGATATTTGAAGGCTTAAATGCGAATAGCCGGTGCAATATGGAAGAAATTTTCGGACCGGTAATTACTTTACAATCATTTAAAGATGAAGAAGCGGCTTTAAATCTCGCCAATCAAAGTGATTACGGTTTGGCATCAACTGTATGGACACAAAATTTAAACAGAGCCCACAGAGTCTCCAATGGCTTGAAAACAGGCATAGTCTGGGTAAATTGCTGGTTGATGCGAGATCTCAGGACTCCATTTGGTGGAATGAATCATTCCGGTGTTGGCAGGGAAGGGGGCTGGGAGGTCATGAGATTTTTTACCGAAGCCAAAAATGTATGTATTAATTTCGGGCCTTTATAATAAGTATGTTTACGATTATCTCACATTTTGGTATTTATCTCCAATGGTTGCGGCAGGCATTCCATAAACCTGAAAAGGTAAGCATGTATTGGAAAGAAACCCTCAGGCAGATGAATAGCATTGGAATTGGTTCATTGATTATTATCGGAATCATTTCTGTGTTTATCGGTGCCGTTACTGCTGTGCAGTTTGCATACCAGATGAAGGGCTCAATCATTCCTCGTTATTATGTAGGCTACATTGTCCGAGACATGACGATCATTGAGTTGGCTCCAACATTTTCATGCATGTTACTTGCTGGAAAAGTAGGTTCCAACCTGGCGGCTGAACTCGGAGGCATGAGGCAAAAAGAACATATTGATGCTATGGAAATCATGGGAGTAAACACTGCGGCTTATCTGGTACAACCCAAGATTATTGCTGCATTGGTTGTGGTTCCTATGCTGGTTTGTGTTGGGGCGTTTATCAGTGTTATCGGAGGATATATTGCAGTCGTACCTACTGGATGGTTTTCACATGCAGAGTACATTCGTGGTCTTCGTTCATTTTTTGAACCTTACAATGTTTGGATGATGTTTGTGAAAGCTTCAGTCTTTGCATTCATCCTGACCACCGTGTCTTGTTATCAAGGCTATTTTGTGAAAGGAGGAAGTATCGAGTTGGGAGATGCAAGCACACGGGCCGTTGTTTATTCAAACATTCTGATTTTACTTGCAGATTATATCATTGCTATGTTGATGACTTCATGATCAGAGCAGAAAACATCTTTAAAAATTTTGGTGAACAGGAAGTGTTGAGAGATGTGTCCTGCTACTTTGAACAGGGCAAGGCAAACCTCATCATTGGAAGATCAGGCGCCGGAAAAACGGTCTTACTGAAAATTCTTATTGGTTTAATTCATCCCACTTCCGGTAAGGTGTACTATGATGATATTGATTTTTATTCGCTTGAAAAACAACCGATGCGCGAATTGCGGATGCAGATTGGGATGTTGTTTCAGGGATCTGCATTATTTGATTCCATGAATGTTGAAGACAATATCCGTTTTCCTCTGGATATGTTTTCGAAAATGACCAGAAAGGAAAAAAACATGAGGGTGAATTATTGTCTCGAACGGGTGAATCTCACCGGTACCAATAAAAAATACCCATCTGAACTCTCTGGAGGTATGCAAAAGCGTGTAGGAATTGCTCGAGCGATTGTATTGAAACCAAAATATTTATTTTGCGATGAACCCAATTCCGGTCTGGATCCAAAAACTGCAATGGTCATCGATGAATTGATTTATTCCATTACGAAGGAAAACAACATCATCACGGTCATCAATACACATGATATGAATAGTGTGATGGAAATCGGAGACAACATCATCTTATTGCATGAAGGAAAATTGGCCTGGGAGGGAAACAAAAACGAAGTACTCACCACAAAAAATGAAACCCTGGAAAGTTTTATTTTCGCTTCACCCTTCCTGCAGAAACTCAGAAAGAAAATGATGGAGTAGAAGAATTAAGGGACAATGGACAATTGACAATGGAAAATTGACTAAGTTGAAGTGCAAATTTTTTTTATTAACCATTAACCATTCATTGATTAATCCTACAATTAAATTACAACTTCCCTATACTCGAAGCTCTTTTAAATGCATCCAATCCGCATTCCAGAAATTGTGCATAGCTGTCCACTCCTTCTTTATAACCACGTGGTTTAGCAAGAACCTGTTCGTTGGGACTGACCATGACGTATAATGGCTGGCTATTCTGATTAAAATTCACAATCTGAAAATCTGCCCATTTGTTTCCAATATTGCGCAATGGAGTTTTGCGGATTGCAGAAAACAATTCCTTTTCTAATGGAGCACGGTCATCCACATAAAGGGAGACCAATACAAAATCATGTGCAATCTTATTTCGGACTTTATCATCCACCCAGATGTGTTCTTCTGTTTTTCTGCAATTCACACATCCGTATCCGGTAAAATCAACGAGCATGGGTTTATTGACTTCCTTAGCATAAGCCAGCCCATCGAAATAATTTTTGAAACAGTCCAGGTTGTTGGCGCATTTGGTGAATGAGGGATATTTGCTTTTTATATCATTATTGAGTTCTGCTTTAGGTAAAAAATAATTGTAATAAGCAGGCGGGGCAAGTCCACTCATCAGTTTTAATGAATTATAAGTCTGCAATTCTTTATTATAAATAAATCCGGTGGCAAGATAAATGGTGGCCACAAGCGATACCAATCCAAACGCCCAACGCTTTACTGAAAGTTTTTTTACCGGACTATCATGCGGGAATTTGAAAATGCCGAAAAGATACAATGTCAATAATCCAAAAATCAATACCCAGAATCCCATGAAAATTTCATATCCTAGAATTCCCCAGTGTTGCACCATATCTGCAACAGATAAAAATTTGAATGCCAATGCGAGTTCGAGAAAACCTAATACGACCTTTACGCTATTCATCCATGAACCCGATCTTGGTAATGAATTTAGAAATGCTGGGAATGCTGCAAACAATCCAAATGGAATTGCAAGTGCAGTGGAAAAGCCAAGCATAACTATAAATGGTCCCATTTTAGAAGTTGCTGATTGCACAATGGCTGAACCAATGATTGGACCGGTACAGGAAAAACTCACGATTGCAAGTGTAAATGCCATGAAAAAAATTCCGATCAAACCACCGGATTCCGCCATCTTATCACTTTTGTTGGCCCAACTGCTCGGTAACGTGATTTCATAAAATCCAAAAAACGAAAAAGCGAATATGATGAAGATGATGAAAAATAAAGTATTTGCAATCCAGTTTGTCGATAATTCGTTAAGCGCTGTTGCACCAAACACAGCAGTGATCAAAATTCCTATAGCCACATAAATGACAATAATAGAGAAGGCATATATTATTGCATTTCGGATTCCTTTTTCTTTACTGTCTTTTGTAAAAAAAGATACCGTAAGCGGAATCATTGGAAAGACGCATGGTGTCAGCAATGCAAGCAATCCTCCAAGGAACCCAAAAATAAATGTCCAGAAATAATTTTTCCCTTCGGTCAATTCTTCACCACAATTGCCTACAGGATTTTTTTGAGTTTCAATCAAAGCCGGCACTGAAAGATTAATCGTGTTATCATCACCAATGGCTGGTATTGATGGTAAGTCGGTTTCAGTTTCAAGCTTCAAATTATTTTTAGATGGATCAAATTCGAATGCTATGTTTTTTGGTGGAAGACATTTTGTCGCATCGCAGGTCTGATATGTAAAAAAACCTTTTATTGGTTTTGAAGGATCCTTCACTTTGATGTCCTGGCTGAAGGTAGCTTGCAATTTGTATTTGATCAATTGCATTTCGAAGATGTCATCAAAGCCTTCAATTTTATGGTCTGAGGTTTCATAAATGGATCCAATCGATTCGTAAGAGTCAGAAGCGGTCAAATCGATACTTGTCGGAATCGGTCCATCTTCTCCTATATTATGACTGTAAATATGCCAGCCTTCATCAATAACTGCAATAAATTTTAAAGTGTAAACACCTTGTTCTTTTTTGATTAATTCGGATTTGGTTTTTACCGGATCGTAAATTCCACTTTCAGTTGCATTAGGTGTTTGTCCGGGAATGCTTGAATTTAAATTGACCGCAGGAACGGAGCCTGGCATTCCACCCATAGACTTTGGTTCCGGCTGAGCACCGTTGACATAAATTTCAAAATCTTCATTGGTAGGCGGTATGCATTTTTCACTATTGCAGCTCATGTAATAAGCGGAAACCTTTATTGGTTTTGTTGGATCTTTTACTTTAATGAGTTGCACAAAATCTACATGATCATAAAATTTTGATACAATCCGGTCTTCAAACAAAGGGTCAGGACCTTCTTTCTTCTTGCCTCTTTCTTCTGTTTTTCCCAATACCTCAAATGAATTCGATTTTTGGATTGTGATTTCAGTGGGCTGAGGGGCATTTGGATCAGGATCTGAAGTCTGGCTATAGATGGCCCAGCCATGATCCATTTTAGCTTTCAATACGAGTTCATAGGTGTTTCCTGTCTTGGGCTTTACTTCATAACTCCAGTGAACAGGGTCGAGAATTTGAGAAAATGAATTGGATACAAAGAGCGCTAAAACAATAGTAATCAATTGATTTTGAATCTTCATCCTTAGGAATTTAATCCTGCAAAAATAGAACAAAGACAGGGAACCTGAATGATGTTTAATTTAGCTTTAATAGCAGCTTAACCTATGTTTAACTACCTGAGAAGAAAATCAGGCAATGCTCATAGAATATTGTTTGATCCAACTGAAAAGTGATTCAAATAAGGCTCTTCCATCGGTATTGCCGAGTTCCCTTTCGGAAGCTCTTTCCGGATGAGGCATCATTCCACATACATTTCTACCTTCATTGCAAATACCGGCAATATTTAAACAGGATCCGTTAATGTTGAATTCGTCCTTCACTTCACCGGTTGGACTGCAGTACTGAAAGAGGATCTGCTCATTCTTTTGAAGATTTTCCAGGGTTTTTTCATCGGCGAAATAACGTCCATCTGCATGGGCTATGGGAATTTGATAAGCCTTGTTTTTATCCAGCGTGCAGGTAAGTGGCGAATCTGTTGTAAATGGCTTCAGATGCACGTTAGTGCAAATGAATTTTTCATTGATGTTGACTAGTAGCTGACCCGGCAGGAGTCCTGCTTCACACAGGATTTGAAAACCATTGCAAATGCCGATAACCAGGCCTCCTTCATTGGCAAACCGGATAACCTCTGACATAATCGGAGAAAAACGGGCGATTGCACCACAGCGCAAATAATCCCCATAGGAAAAGCCACCTGGAAGAAACAGGCAATCTCCGGGATTAAATCCAGACAGCCTGGTTTCTTTATGCCAGATTTTTTGAACATTCTTCTTGAATACATCGCCAAGCACATACATCATGTCGTCGTCACAATTGGAACCAGGAAATACTACTACGCCAAATTTCATAATTACCAGTTTTGAAATTGCAAAAATAAGGAGGTGATCACTAAAAATAAGTGTAATGTTTCTTTTAACAAAGGATTTTTTATTTTAGTCAACAACATCCCGGTCAATAAAGCTAAAGGAGTAAACAAAACAATTAAATGATTTATTTGATCAATTTTTAAGAAGAAAACACTCCATAAACCGACGAATAAACTCCAGAATAACAAATCGTATTGTTTTTGTACAATAATGCTTCGCTTGGTTTGAAAAAACTGGTAATGCATTAAATTCACTACTATGAATATGATAAGTAATAAAAAGGCTACCCAACCGGAAGAACTGAACTTCATTGAAAAAATAAATGGACTGAAAAATCCGATGATTTGTTGATTCCAGAATTCATGATCCAGGTTTAAGATGTAGAGTATTGCAAATACCAATAAATAAACATTGATAAATCCGCCCAGTAACTGAAAGTACTCTTTGATGCGGGTTCCCCGTAAAATGACGATGCCAATGAATCCCAGAAAAATAAAAATATAGTACGGGGTATAAAATAAACTGGCCATTCCTATTAAAAATCCAAAATTGAAAAGCTGGACGCTTGCATTTTTTTTCTGATAAATTACGAATAATTAAAAAATAACAAGAGTCAAGAATAGATTGGATATCAGTGTAGCATTCAAATTAAGAGTTGAAAAATGAAATCCGCAAAACAGTATAAAAAATAAACTTCCAAACAATTGTCCATCCTGATTTAGTTTGTATTTACTTGTGATACGTCCAAGCATTACAGCATGAATAATGATGAGAATTGTAGATAATAGAACCTCGAATTGGTAGGACAAACCGAAACCGGTTATTAATTTATGGTAAATCCAGCAATTCGATGCAGAAGTTTCCGGGAGTCTTGTGAACCATGCAGCCGCGTGAAGCACCACTGCATAGGGTATCAGCAACAGTATGCTTATAAATGCATTTTTCTTGAATAACTCTAACAATGAATTCTAATTCTTGCATCAAATTTAAATGAATTTGTTGCTATATAGGTAATTAAATCTTAGTGGGGTGGGAGGGAAACTCTGTTGGGAACATTTAGTGAGAGCTCACAGACATCGGGAGTAAAAAGTAAACCCAATTTCGTATATGTAATGCGAATCCATAAGAGTATAAATGATTTTATTAATTCTTTTTTCAATTGAAATTCCCTGTTTAAATAAAAGGTACTCAATAGAACGTATGCTCAACTAATCAGCATTTATGATTGTTGGTTAAATACCGTTTGGAGATATATCGTTTAATTGAATTGTCCTGACTACAGTCCATGGTCTAATGCCGGAAGCCTTCTTCTTAAAACTTATTTATATTTACCCACTTTATGCATAAAGGCTATTCTCTTGATGAAATTAAGAGTCCTGTAAATCAGGCGCTTGTTGAGTTTGACAAGCATTTCAAGTCGGCAATGAGCAGCAAAGTCCCCCTTCTGGATAAGATTACCTATTACATCGTAAAAACAAAAGGTAAGCAATTGAGACCTTTGATGGCACTGCTTAGCGCCAGGATGTTCGGCTCAATCAATGAGAAGTCATACATCGCAGCATCTTTAGTCGAATTGTTACACACAGCGACTCTGGTGCATGATGACGTTGTGGATGATTCTATTGAACGGCGTGGATTCTTTTCCATTAAAGCATTATGGAAAAATAAAATTGCAGTTCTTGTCGGGGATTATTTGTTGTCAAGAGGATTATTGACCGCATTAAATAATAAACATTTTGACCTGCTTGAAATTCTTTCCACATCGGTAAGTGAAATGAGCGAAGGAGAATTGCTTCAATTGGAAAAGGCAAGAAGACTGGATATAACAGAAGAAATATATTTCCGGATCATCAGGCAGAAAACCGCATCACTCATTCGCGCTGCATGCGTATGCGGTGCAAAAAGCAACACAGACGATGTTGCAAACCTGGAATTGGTACATCAGTTTGGTGAACATATTGGCATCGCATTTCAGATTAAAGACGATCTCATGGATCTTTCCAATGATGAAACCGGAAAACCAAAAATTGCGGATATCAAAGAAAAGAAAATGACCTTGCCGTTGATCACCGCATTGAACGCAGCTCCCCTTCCAAAGAAAAATCAGATGATGTCTTTAATCCGAAATCACAATGAACGGGAATCCTCTATACGTGAAGTGGTTCAATTCATCCACGAATACAAAGGGGTGGAGATCGCCAAACAAAAAATGGATCAATACCGGGATCATGCAATTGATCTTTTGAAGCAACTTCCGCAAAATGAAGCAAACACTGCATTATTCAAACTATGCCACTTTGTAACGGAAAGAAAGAAATGAACACTAAAGCCAGGTTGATTAGGAAAGTTCTGAAATGAGGGAATAAACAAAATGTGGATTTCAGATTAATGATTAGCAATCTGCATGAGAAACAAAGACAATCTTTAAATTATTTAAATTTCCCGATAAACTGAATTGCTGAAGATTATTGAATCCTTTAGCTAATTGAGGTGAGTAACAAATCCAGGTTGGTATACTTGATTCCAAACCGTTGGCTGAGATATTCATTAGTCAAACATCCTTTGTAAGTATAGATCCCATTGCGCAATCCTTTGTGTTGATAAATAACTTCTTCAAAACTTCCTGTGTCACCAGCCTGCTGAATGATCGTGGTGATGATATTGCTGACGCCAATGGAAGCAGTTCTTGCTACTTTAGAAGGGATGTTGGGCACTCCGTAATGGATGACCCCGTGAATGATCCGGGTAGGATTGTCGTGTGAAGTGACTTCAC
>JBGAWX010000107.1:0-10871 GCA_044227375.1 Saprospiraceae bacterium | reverse complement strand
AGTCCGTTTACTCATGACCTGACGGTCAGTTAATGAAGGATAACCTGAAAGTTTATTTGGTAATTTATACGCTTTATAAAGCGTATTGATGATTTCACTTCCTTTATTAAAAAAACCATACCCCGCTGAATACGCTAAAAAGCCTCCCAGATAATCGGCTTCCGTTTCATTTGCAACATCATCCTGTATGCTGTCTAGTTTCATTCCAATGGCCAGATCTTTAAAGTCTGAAACGAAACCTCTTTTCCATGCATGCTTTTCATAATAATGGGTGAGTTCGTGTCCCAATAAAAATGCAATCGCTGCATCCGTAGAATCACCGAAAGTCGCACACACATCAAAAGCTTTCTCTTCAAGATCGATTTCCAATTTTTCGTAATCCATACTGGCAACAAATCCATCAGACTTGGACATGGTAAATGAAGGTACCGGATATCTCATGTCTCCACGGGCTTCGACCAATCGATTGAAAACTTTTAATGCCCGTTGATACTTTGGAGAATCTTCCATTAATGGCTCACTGATTGCAGATCTTTTGGCCTTGGGTTTACTCACCAATGGCAAGGTGCCGAAGCTTCTGTTTTGACTACACACCATCGCCACACCTGCGATACACAATAACAGCGTCAATAATTTACTCATGATCTTAGCTCTAATAAGGATTATATATACAAACACTCTGTAAAGTTATCAATTTTTTGAATAAAAATTATCAATTCTCGGTAAATTCGATCAAAGGTTGTTGGCTATAGGCTGCAGGAAGCGATGAGTGATGAACGATGAACGATGAGTTAAAATACTCTAACATTGAATGTATATTTTTTTATTTATGAATTTCTTAATTCTTTAATTACATTATTCCTCCTACTAAAGTCTATTGCCAGAACTTATTTCACTACAAGTGATGAAACTTTTTCTACAATACTCCCTATCAATCCCTGAATGTCCGTCTTATCCCCAGTCAGTTGGAATTCACCAACTGAATTTTTACCGAGAAATAATCTTGATCTAAGATTGACTGAAGTTCCTTTAACCGAATACAATCCTTTTATGGAATATGCATTTTCATATTCATTTACATCGACATAAATCAATTCGGCTTCCGAACCATTTGAAGTCAATGTTCGGAAATATTCAGCAAGGCCATGAGTAATGTCCAGATGATCAGACATTGTAGATTCATCTAAAAAAATATTGCGGATGAAAACGGGTTTGGGTTGTGCCAGCTTTATTTTCACAGTGGAGTCTACAATTCCAATATCAAAACTTCCTCCACCTTTTGGAAAAGCAACTACCGGAATCTGTATTTTATTAATACTTTTTGCATACTCCGGTACTTTGTCTCTCGCATATTCGAAAAGTTGTGCAAGATCAACCCGCTTATCTTCTGTAACAGCCAGACCACTCATGCCCTGCAACAAACTATACGTAAGCAATCCCTGACCATACTTACTCGCTTCATAACTCACTGCATCTGCTGCACTGCCTGAGATGATAAATATTCCTGAACGGTCTTTCATGCGATCCAATGCCCTGATTTGTGAAGGACTCAAATCTTTTGCTCCCAAAGACGATAAGGCCTCCACTGCTTTACCGGAATGACAGGCATCAAAAATCAATACCTCTTTATGTGCCGGAATCGCGGTCAACCACTTTGTCAAATCATCTGAAGAAATGGTAAAGTTGTTTCGAACTTCAGGATCACTTAAATTTTCACTCGCAATATCTTTTGTCAAATAATAAAACTGATTTTTTTCTGCCTGCCCATAAGTGGTGCCATGTCCGGAGAAATAAGTGATGACGACATCACCCGGAGTGGCTTTGGTGGCATAATCTTTTAAAGTCTTTTCAATATTGGCTCTCGAAGAAATGTCCTGAGGAATATTCGCATTGGTGGTTAAAAGACGAATGTGTACCCTATCTTCAAACAATCTGCTGCCTACTGCCAAAAGTCCTTGAGCAATCGCAGCAGCATCCAAGTCCGGAAACTTTAAATCCAGATTTTCACCACTATAATCGGAAGTACCAACTACCAGTGCATACAAATGCGGCTTCCCCTTAAATGCAGTTGTTTGTTTTGCACCCCCGGGTGATTCCGAACCTTTACTTCCTTCATAAGGAAAGTATAAAAAATTATGGGCATGACTTTCCAGCCATCCTTCTTCATTGTATACTCTTAAGGTAATGATATTGGTGTCTCCAAAATAGTATTTGCTATAAGCATTCAAATCGATTTTCAATTCCGTTTTGCGATTTGGATTTGCATCTTCCGTCACTTCTTTATGGTTGACAAATACACTTAATTTACCAATACCTCCGCTTCTCGGCTTGAGATTTATCTTTAATTCGTCTTTTAAGAGTTTGGCTTCCAATTCAGGATACAAAGCAATATTTTTCAAAGCAGGAACATCATGAAATTCTGTTTCCAACATTCCGAAAACTTCTTCAAGGACTCCCGGTTCGTAATATCGTTCTTTTAATTGTTCCAGTTCCACCGCTTCAAATCCAACTTCATAATCCATATGTTCCATGGCTCCCGGCGAGGCATCAAACAATCCTTTCGGAGTGGTCACCACCCAATCTGTATCGTCCAATGAAATCATACAAGCCAATTCCTTTTTGGATTCAATAGCCCACAATCGTGTGGTTTCATCTTCACTTGCAGAAACTAAAAATTTTCGCTCGGGAGAAAAATTCAAAGCAAATATTTTTGAAGTATGCCCAATTAATTTGGTAGATTTTGCATTTTCCAAATCGAATAATTCAATACGTCCTTCTTTACTTCCGGATGCCAGTAATTTTCCATCGGAAGAAATGGCGACACTTAAAATTTCATCAGTGTCCTGTCCAAGTGTTTTTAGGTTTTCACCCGTTACAAAATCCCAGATCTGTGTATGACCATTGGTATTGCCCGTGATCATAAATTTTCCGTCAGGGGATAAAATCAGGCAATTGATATGCGTGTGTAATTTTATTTTAATAATTAATTTACCGGATAGATCATAGTGATTCACTATACTGTCGTGAGTGGTGACAATCACTGATTTTCCATCAGGAGAAAAAATGGCGGATTTAATTATTCCTTTTTGTTTTAATAATTTTATTTCCTTTCCGGAGAAATTCCACAACTTGACCACATCCTTATGACAAGCCGTTAAAATTAATTTTCCATTTGGAGATATGACAACTGAATGTACCGGTTCAGTATGATTTAATGTTTGTAAGATTTTTCCTTTGAGATCCCAAATCTTTGCTGTTTTATCTTTGCTTCCGGTGATCACGAATTTTCCATCGGGTGAAAATACAGTCGATATTACTTTTGATTTATGTCCTTTAAAATTCTGATACCGGTAATTTAAGATATCCCAGAGTTTAGCTGAATGATCTCCTGATCCCGTCAGTATGGAATTGCCATCCGGTGAAAAACTAACGGAATGAATATCGTGTGAATGCCCCTGAAAGTGTTGTAAAAGATGACCTTTTAAATCCCACATGTTTAGTGTTTTGTCCATGCATCCCGTGATCAATGCAGATCCATTCGGACTAAAACACATAGTTGTCAAACCGGATTTATGTGCTTTTATTTCATGCAGCACTTCGCCTTTGATATTCCACACTTTGACTATGCCATCAAAACTTCCGGATGCAACGGTTTCACTATCTATTGAAAAATCACAGGATATCACGCGCTCCTGATGTTTCACTTGCTGAAGTTTGGTGCCTTCCATAGTCCAAATTGCTGCTGTTGAATCTGCACTTGCGGTAATCAGATATTTTCCGTCCGATGATAAATGTACTTGCGTAATCGCAGCATCATGACCTGCATATTTTCGAAGTTCAAGACCTTTGAGGTTCCATAAAATGGCAGTCTTATCATCACCTCCTGTAATTATTGATTGTCCATCACTTGAAAACGCTGCTGAATTAATGGCTTTGTTTTGTTTAAATGTTTGTTTGAGTTTTCCTTTGAGATCCCAGAGTTTGGCGGTGTGATCCATGCTTGATGAGAGGATCAATTGGTCATCCTGTGAAAATGCAATTGATGTCAATGGTTTAGTGTGTGCCTTAATTGCCAATACCGAATCCCCATTGAACTTCCATAAAATAATTTTTCCGTCCGCACTGCCCGTTAATACATATTGTTTATCCCGTGAAAAGGCTACTGCTGTTACTTCATGATAAAGTTTAAATGTCTCTACTTCCAATCCAACAGGATCCCATAAGATTGCCGTATGATCTTTGCTGCCGCTAAGAATGTACTTTCCATCTGATGTACAACACACTGAAGTAATGCTTTCCAAATGTCCTTTGGGAATGATCAAATGCGCTTCCTGAGAAATGCCAGGTACTAGTTGGAGAATTATTATAATGGTGAGAATTTCTTTCATGGTTTATATTGACTACCGTTGCAAGCAAATGAGCGAAAAGCAATTGACAATTGACAATTGACAATTGTCAATTTAATAAGATTCATTTAGTTAAAAAAAACAATAGAGTTGTGAGCTGAAAAGTAAATTAATTTACCGATGCCTAGTATCACAATTTCAATATTCCTAAAATAATAAATTGTATTTACTTTTGCATCCCAATTTTCCTCCTACAGCCTACAGCCTACAGCCTATTTTATCATCGGATTCACTTTTTCGAATATCGCATTGATTAAATCAGGAATTGCATTATTATCTCCGTTGACCTGATATTCTCCCAAAGAAACTTTATCCTTATACAACTTGCCTCTTAAACTCACAGTGGTTCCATTGACGCTATACAAACCTTTCAAAGAATATCCATTCTGATATTCATTGACATCGACATAGATCATCTCAGCATCAGCACCTTTGGCTGTAATGTTCCTGAAATATTCGGATAATGATTCTGTGATCCCGAGTTCGTCGGCAAAAGTTTCCTGATTCTGAAATGTGTTGCGTATAAAAACGGGTTTGGGTTGTGCCAATGGAATTTTTACAGTCGCATCCACAATTCCAATATCAAAACTTCCTCCACCCTTAGGAAATGAAACCACAGGGATTTGTATTTTATTGATCCCTTTTGCCAGCTCAGGAACTTTATCGCGTGAATAATTGAATAGTGTAGCAACATCTACCCGTTTATCTTCAGTCAGAGCTAATCCACTCATGCCCTGCAATAAACTATACGTGAGCAGTCCTTGTCCAAATTGACTTGCTTCAAAACTCACCCGGTCTGCAGCACTGCCGGTGAGAATGAACATGCCTGTGCGATCTTTCATACGGTCCAACGCTCTTATTTGCGATGGACTTAAATCCCTCGCACCGATTCCTTCCAGTGCATCGACGACCTTTCCAGAATGACAGGCATCAAAAATCATGACTTGTTTACGAGCTGGAATTGCAGTCATCCATTTGGTCAAATCACCTGATGAAACTGCGAAATTTTTACGAACCTCTGGATCTGTTAAATCCTCACTGATAAAATCTTTAGTCAGATAATAAAACTGACTATTTTCTGCATCTCCATAAGTAGAACCATGTCCGGAAAAATAAACGAGCAGGATATCACCTGCTGTGGCTTTGTTTGCATAATCCGCAAATGCTTTTTCAATATTGCCCTTTGAAGAAATGACATCAGGAGTTTTACCCGTACTGGTCAGTAAATTAATATGGAGCCTTTCTTCGAACAACTTACTTCCGGCAGCTTTAATTCCATTCGCCATAGCAGCAGCATCCAGATCCGGAAAACGCAAATCCAGTTTGTCTCCTTTGTAATCCGAAGTTCCAATAATGATTGCATACAAATGAGGCTTCCCTTTGAAGATAACCGGTTCATTCGCATTTGGATTTTCTGTGCCTTTGCTTAAAGACAAGGAATACACCAAATCATAAGATTGACTTTTAAGCCAACCCCCTTTATTATAAGCTCTTAATGAAATGATGTTGGTATCGCCTAAAAAGTATTTATTAAAGTCATCCAGATTTACTTTTAAAGAAAGTTTTCGTTCCGGATTTGCATCTTCAATAATTTCCTTATCATTGATAAAGAGACTTAGCTTGCCCATACCTCCGCTTCGCTCTATCAGATTGATCGTAAGTTCTTGTTTATTGATTGATGCTTTGATTTCCGGATAGAGATCAACAGAATTGAAATGATCAACATTCCGTGAATCTATTTTTGTAATCCCCAGTTTAGTACCCAACAAACCCGGCTCATAATAGCGCTCCTTCAGTTGATCCAATTCCACAATTTCCAATCCAATCTGATAATACATCAGGTTCATTGCGCCGGGTGATGCATCAAATAATCCCGCAGGATTTTTGACTACCCAATCCGTAGTACCAAGACATACCAAAGTGAGCAATTCTTTTGCATTGGTGCAATCCCAAACTTTCATTGTACCATCCATACTGGAAGTAATCAACCATTTGCTGTCCGGAGAAAAATTTACAGACATGACTTTTGTAGAATGACCTGTAAGATTCATAGATTCACTCGTTGAATTATTCCATAAGATTACACTTCCATTATTGTTACCGCTTGAAATATATTTTCCATCCTTTGAAGTCGCTACAGAAATGATTTCATCGCCGGGTCTTCCTAATGTTTCAATGGGTTGCCCGGTGGACACATCCCAAATTTGGGTAAGTCCATTATAATTTCCTGTGACAATTGAATTTCCATCTTTATTAAATGCCACACTGTTGACTTGCGACCTTACATCAATTGTTTTAAGAAGCTTACCGGTAAAATCAAATAATTTGACAATCCGTTCATCGCTGCCGGTGGCAATGATATCAGAAGTTGGTGAGAATGCTGCACAGCTAATTTTTTCATTCTGTTTAAACACTTTAACTTCTTTGCCCGAAGCATCCCAAAGTTTAGCACATCCATTGTAACATCCTGTAAATACAAATTTGCCATCCCGGGAAAATGCAACACTGTTTACTACTCCCGGAAGTGGATAGCTAAAAAGCTCTTTGCCGGATCGATTCCAAAGTTTTGCAGTTTTATCTTCACTGCCTGTAAGTATTGAATCCCCGACTGGTGAAAATGAAATTGAAGTAATCTTTGCAGAATGACCTTTTAAAATCAAATACTTATTATTGAGTATATCCCAGAGTTTTGCTGTACTGTCCATGCATGCACTCAGAATGGAGTTTCCATCCGGAGAAAAACTGACGGCATGGACCATTCCAGATGTTTACCGTACCATCAAAGCATCCCGTTACAAAAAAATTATTTTTAGCGGGCATGAAATCACAGGCTAATATTTTATCATTCTGTTTAACCTGTAAAAGAAATTTTCCCTGATCATTCCACAGTATGGCTGTGCGGTCTTCGCTGGATGTAAGTATTGCTTTGCCATCATCTGATATTCTCGCTTTAGTCACCGCAGATTGATGTTTTGAAAATGTCACTTTTTTTGTTCCATCTAAATTCCATAGAATTGCTGTTTTGTCTTCACTTCCGGTCAAAACAGATTTACCATTTTTGGAAAACACTGCAGAGTTTATAGCTTTTGCGTGTTTAAATGTTTGAAGCAATTTTCCTGATGCATTCCACAATTTAGCTGTTGCATCTGTGCTTGCTGTAAGCATATTTTTTCCATCAGGTGAAAATGCAACAGAAGTTATATAATGAGTATGACCACTAATCGTCCTAAGGAGTTCGCCTGTGATCTTCCATAATTTCACTTTGCCATCAGTACTCCCGGTGAGTACAGAATCGCCACCTGGAGAAAAAGCAACGGCCTGTACTTCATTGTCCAGCTTATATGTATGCAGTTCATGAGCGCTTAGATCCCATGCCTTTGCTGTAAAGTCGCGGCTCCCGGTAAGTATTCGCCTTCCGTCAGTTGAAAAACAAACGGAAGTAATACCACCGGTATGTCCTTTGGGAATTACCAATGAAGGTGATTGAGCCATTCCATGGAAGGTCTGGAACAGGATGAAGATGGTCCATTTTTGTTTCATTTGCTGGTATTTTAGCAAATTGCTGCAAAGTGCAACCCATAGCAAATGCAAAAATGTTGCCAGAAATCAGTTGGTTGTCCAGATCGTAGCTTAGACTTGTTGCCTAATATGAACTTACTATGCGGAGCAGTTGGTAATTATTGTGTAAAGGCAAAGTGGGCAAACGGAGAAACGGTTAAACGGAGAAAAGAGCCATCGGATAAACAGCTCAAATGTTATTAAGCTAAACTTTCCTCTAATGATAAATTATTATCCCTACAAGGAATTGGCTGATTGCAAATTGTCAATTGCCTATTGCTTATTACTTATTATTGCCAATTGTAATGGAGACTTTCTTCCTTTCAACTTTCTTTAATTCGTAAGGACACGGAATTCAGTACGACGATTTTTTGCATGTTGTTCTTCGGTACAGTCTACACCATCAGGACAAGGTTCTTTTAACCGGGATTCTCCGTAACCTTTTGCAATCAAGCGGCTGCTTTTAATGCCTCTTGATACCAAATAGTCTACAACAGATTGAGCGCGACGTTGGGACAGATCGATGTTATATTTTTCAGAATTTCTGGAGTCTGTATGTGAGCTGATCTCCACACGGATTCTTGATTTTTCAGTCATCAATTTGTATATTTTTTCATCGATGATCTGGCGAGCTTTGGCAGTCAATTTTGCGCTGTTCAAATCATAATAAATCGGCAGTGGATTATAGTCCGTCAATTTGCAATCAATTTCTTCCCAAACCGTCATTCCTCCCGCTTTTTCAAGAACCTTTGTAACCTGGTTTTCATACTGTGGAGCTACTGCGATTTCACGCACAGTTTCATCTTTCACCAAAACTTTCTTTTTTACGGTTTTGTAAACTGCGGGGATTTCGATTTCTCTAACCGTAGCAGGACTTACCATGACTTCTTTTGTGACATATGTTTTTTTGACCGGTTTGGCCGTAGTTTTATATGTAGCAACGGTCTCCACTTTTTTAATGGAGAATGGAATTCTCACTTCAGGATATTCCACAAAGCAAAGTACTTCACAATCTCTTGGATCTTTGGATTTACATGCTTCAACGGATGATCTGGATTCAAACCTTGAATAAGCCGGTTGTGTAATGACTTCTTCAATGACGTCGTTGAATTTAATTGGTACTAAGGTGATTTTATTATAACCCTCTTCTGATACAATGGTATCAACCACTTTTTTAAAGACAGCCGGTACGATCTCCAATTTTTTAGATGCCGGTTTGATCATGATTTTTTCTTCTACGGTTTTGTATTCAGCCGCCACCACTTCGAGTTTGGTATAACCTGGAACTTTAGTGATTTGAACATCCTTCTCTCGCCAGGTATCATCCACAATGCAACGAATGTAACATTTGCCCGGCTTGGGATTTGAAGGGAGTCCTTCCTGTGAAAACAAAAATTGAGAAAATAAAAAAAGCAGGAAAAAGGAAAAAATAAGCTTATTCATACAGGGATTTATCCTGTAAAAATGCACTTTTTATGCTGAATTCCCAAGAAAACTCAGAAAAATTGATCTTTTTTAAGATCGTAACTCAATAAAACTATTGTTTTGTCATTTAATTTGCTTTATATGGCAACGCGAAAAATTATCATGTACTGGTTTTTGGGTATCCTGGCGTTCATGGTTGCTTGTGGTACTTCATTGAAATCATACCCTGTAAAGCCAAACCCTGATGATACCATTCCAAGCATACCTATAGACAACCGCCTCGACAAATTGAAATTATCGGAACTCTCCGGCCAAGCCATTCATTTAAAAGATTATTATGGTAAACCCGTCTTCTTAAATTTTTGGGCTACCTGGTGTGCTCCTTGCCGGAGCGAAATGACTACTATTGAAGAAGTCTCCAAACAATTCAAAGATGATATCATCATCCTCTTAGCAAGTGATGAAGACACTTCAACAATTCAAAGTTTTCTTGCTGACCATAAATTCGATTTGCATTTCATTCATATGGATGTTCCATTTATCGATGCATACATTGTAGAATTGCCCACTACATTTCTAATAGATCGTAATGGTAAATTGGTTGAAGAAGAAGAAGGATTCAGAATCTGGACGGATCCAGGGAATGAGGAGAAATTGAAAAAACTTTTGAAGAAGTTATGAGTGATGAGTTATGAGTTATGAGCTGTAACAAAAAGTAATTTTTAATTTTTAATTTTTAATTTTTAATTTTTTCCGGAAAATACTTCTTCATCAACGCATTCCATTGTTTGGATCGTTCTCTTAATGGCGCAAGCGTTGCATCCATTTGAATCAAATCATAAAACTTTATGCCATTTACAATTGCCAATTCAAGAAAAACAAATGCATCATCGACTTGCTTTTGAGAACCGTAAATACTTGCCAGACTATAAGGAGCACCTAAGTCTTTTGGATTTAGTTGAAGTACTTTTTTAAATTGTACAATCGCGTCTTCTTTTCGGTCGATCTGCATTAAAAGGGTACCTAGATTTAAGTAAATTTCTGAATTCAAAGAATCGACTTGAATTGCACTTAAGAAACTACGTTCTGCCTCTGCAAATCGCATATTTTGAAAATGAACTTTTCCAATATTCAGATAATTGATGGCTGACAGAGAATCCATTTGGATCGCTTTTTCACAAGCAGCAACAGATCTTTCCATTTGACCTGAAGCCAGAAACAAACTTGCAAGAGCTGTATATACAAGCGAAAAACTTGAATCTTTCTGTATCGCTTGATTAAACTGCTCTTCTGAGTAATCGTATTGATTTTTATCAGTATAAAATAATCCCAGATTATAATAAGCAATAGCATTATCAGGATTTTCTTGAATTGCTTGTTGATATTGCTTTTCTGATTTCTTATTAACCGAAAGTGTTGTAGCAATTTCCATTGAACTATCATTCTGCATTGTATGCTGAGCAAAATTAGGATCAACAAAAC
>JBGAWX010000106.1:0-10890 GCA_044227375.1 Saprospiraceae bacterium | reverse complement strand
AAGATTATGGTGAAAACATTCTCGACCTGCGTGCGAAAATCAAATTAAATAATAAGGAAGTTTTCAAAATGCCACAATATTACCAGGTCTATTCAAGTTCCACCGGTTTCATTCCGCATTTGAGCATACTTGATCTGATCTTTCATCTGGGCCCGGATGCTTATGGGTATTTGGTCTCCCTGGCAAGCGATTTAAGAAAAATGCCAATGGAAAGTGGCCCCAATAAAAGTGGTGCTGAAAAATGAAACATGGCAGTAAGATCTATCTGTTATTGAAAAATTGCAAATCCAATTCTATTTTGTTTGTATTTCATTCTTGCGAATTTTGGAAGTATGATGTAATCCACTCCTGTAGCTGTTCACCAAAAAGACATCTATGAACTATCCAAAATTCTGTAACAGTTGGCTATCTGCGTTTCGCATACAAGCTTACACTGTTTAATAAATTCAACTAATTTTGCAGCCATGAAAAAAATATCTGAACTTTTAGTTTTACTCCTAATCGTTACATTCCAGGCTTGCAATGAGAAGGAAATAAAGCAGGAAGCTATAATTGAAAATGATCCTCACAGTTTTTCCCAACCAGAAGTGACCAGAGTGAAACATTTGAATTTGGATCTGAATATCAATTTTGATCAGAAAATGATTGAAGGAACTGCTTGTTACGATCTGGAAGCCAAACATGGAAATGAGTTGATATTGGATAATATGGGATTGCACATTGTGGAAGTACAATTAGAAGAGAATGGAAAATCTGAATTGGCTAAATTTAAAGTAGATACAATCCATCCGATTTTAGGTTCCGCAATTCGAATTCCAATAAATCCATCGACTCAAATCGTATGTGTGAGATATTCGACAGGCGACAATGCAAAAGCTTTGCAATGGTTGCCAAAAGAACAAACTCAAAGTAAACGGTTTCCTTTTCTTTTTACTCAAAGCCAATCCATTTATGCAAGATCCTGGATCCCCTGCCCCGATGGTCCTGGCATGCGATTTACTTATGATGCTAAAGTAAAAGTTCCCCAGGGCATGATGGCTGTCATGAGTGCAAGCAATGTTCAACAAAAAAATGAAAACGGCATCTATGAGTTTACCATGGAATTTCCTATACCGGCTTATTTACTGGCACTTGCAGTAGGCGATTTTGAATTTAAAAAAATAGGAGAACGCACCGGCGTTTATGCTGAATCAGCGCGGATTGAGAAAGCCGCTAAAGAATTTGATGTACTGGAAAATATGTTGGTCACTGCAGAAAATCTATATGGTCCTTATCCCTGGCAGCGGTATGATGTCATCGTCTTGCCTTCAAGTTTTCCATTTGGTGGAATGGAAAATCCCAGAATGACCTTCTTAACGCCTAGTGTTATCGCCGGTGATAAAAGCCTTACTGCACTTTTAGCTCATGAACTTGCACATTCGTGGTCTGGAAACCTGGTGACCAATGCGACCTGGAATGATTTCTGGCTCAATGAAGGTTTCACTACTTATTTCGAAAGTCGCATTATGGAATCCATCTATGGAAAGGAATATGCCGATATGCTGAGCATCCTGGGACTTCAGGATTTGAAAAAAACCATGAATGAAATGGGAAACGACAATCCTCTAACCAAACTCAAATTGGACTTGAAAGATAAAGATCCGGAAGATGCATTATCCGATGTGGCCTATGAAAAAGGAAAGGCATTATTGAGATTTCTCGAAGAACGAACTGGACGGATTCAGTTCGATACCTTTTTGAGAACGTACTTCAATCATTTTAGATTCAGATCAAACACCTCTGAAGGATTTATCAGTTTTTTAAAAGCCGAATTACTAAACCATCACCCCGGATTGCTTGACACGGTCAACACCTGGATATACCATCCTGGTTTGATTCACTTCCAACCCAACTATGACGATCATAAATTCAGAAGCATTGATGAGCAACTTGGTAGAATTAAAAATAATGAAGACTACATGAAATTGAATACTTCTGACTGGAGTACTCATGAATGGATTTATGCGATCAGGAAATTACCGCGTGATAAAAATGCAGAACGATGTAAAACCTTAGAAAATGCCTTCCATTTGTCTCAAAGAAATTCTGAAATTCAATGTTGTTGGTTGGAATACGCCATCCAAAATAATTACGGTCCTTCGCTATTAAATCAAATAAGCCACTTCCTGACAACAACGGGCAGACGAAAGTATCTCATGCCGGTTTACAAGGCTATGAAAGAAAATTCTATGTATCTGGAAGCCAAAAATATATTTGAATCCGCTAAAGATGGATACCACCCTATTGCAAGGGAATCTGTTAATGATTTGCTACTTGAAAAAATTTAATACGAAACAATTCGTAATTCTTATATTTGCCTGGTTTTTTTGGGGAAGGGCTGTAGGCTGTAGGCTGTAGGCTGTAGGCTGTAGGCTGTAGACTTTAGGCTGTAGGCTTTGGTGTTCAGTGTTTAGTGTTCAGACACAATGAGAAATAAAGAATCCTTATTAAAAATAGATTAAACCATAAATTATGAATAAACGCTTGTCTTTTATCCTTGTCCTTCTTGCATTTCAATTCATTTTGAATGCCCAGTATTCAAATGTTCCTCAACGTTTTGATTTCGGTAAAATGTGGACCTTTGAACATCCGCCAAAGGAATGGTTCAAAGAAGCCTATAATTTTACTCCGGAAGATAAATGGTTTGATGACGTCAGGAAATCATCTTTAAGATTTGCAAGTTGGTGTTCTGCATCCTTTGTTTCTCCCGATGGATTGATCATGACAAATCATCATTGTTCAAGAGACGTCGTCACTCCTCTTCAAAAAGAAGGTGAGAATTTTGAAAAAAATGGCTTCTATGCTGCTACGATGTCCGATGAACGAAAAGCAGAAGGATTGTTTGTAGAGCAACTCATTAAAGTAGAAGACATTTCAACCATGGTCCTGGATCGTATGAGTCAGGCTAAAGACGACAATGACAGAAAAGTGATACAAGATTCTGCACTCGCACAAATAAAAAGAGTTTACGAATCCAGAGAAGATTGGAAAAATCTGAGAATTCAAACTGTGGTTTACTATAGTGGTGGCCGGTTTAGCTTATATGGTTATAAAAAATACTCCGATATACGCTTAGTCTTTATTCCAGAAACTGATCTTGGTTATTTTGGCGGCGATCCAGATAATTTCACTTTCCCACGATATTCCTTGGATTGTACATTTTGGAGAGCTTATGACGAAAATGGCAAGCCGGTGGATTGCCGCGCAAATTATTTCAGATTTAAATCTGAAGGCGCCGAAGAAAACGAACCTGTATTTGTAATTGGAAATCCGGGAAATACGGAAAGGTACCGCACCACAAAACAACTGGAATATGATCGCGATCTGCGCTTTCCCATTCAATTGGAATTGTTGAGTAACCGTCATGCTTTGATGCAAAAAGAGTATGATAAAAACCCTAATACAGATTTGTTAAATGAGGTCTTTGGATTGTCCAATAGTATAAAAGCATTTACCGGAATTTTAAATGGTTTAAAAACGCCGGAATTGATGGCCCGCAAAAAAGCGATGGAAGATGATATCCGCAGTAAAACAAAACTGAAAGGTGAAGACTATTGGGTTGAGTTGGGTAATGCCGTGGATCACTTGCGTAAATACAGCGCAGCCGTAAGCTTAGCCGGTCCTTCTTCAATTAAAGGAAATGCAGTGAATCTTATGTTCATGCTTTCCAGATATGAGAAAGCCCTTAACAATCCTGGACAATCCAATGCATTAGACAAGATGAGAAACGACATTAAAGAAATGTGCAAGGATTTAAATACGCCAAAAGAAAAAGAATATCTGGAATTGTATCTGATGGAAAATAAAAAATATGAACACCCTGAATTCAAATATATTGATATTATTCTTGACGGTAAATCTCCGGATAAAGCGGCCAAAAAAATATTAGAAAAAACTGATTTTGCTGATGTGGGCAATCTGGATAAAATCTTGAGTAAGGATGCGGAACAGTTTAAAAAAATAGATGATCCACTTTTAAATGCTGCTCGAATCATTGAACCTAAATATACCGAAGCCATTACGGCGTTTCAAAGTTCCACTCCCAAACGAAGAGCCCTTGAAGCAAAAATTGCCAATGCTGTTTTCCTGGTAAAAGGTACCGATCTTCCTCCTGATGCGACCTTCACACTCAGACTTGCAGACGGTGTGATTAAAGGATACAATTACAACGGAACCAAGGCTCCTTACAAAACAACTTATTATGGAATGTATGACCGCTTCTTCTCATTCAATAAACAATATCCCTGGTCATTGCCTTCACGTTGGGAAAATCCTCCAGCACAACTTTTGCAATCCCCTATGTGCATTGTTTCAACCAACGACATCATCGGTGGAAATTCAGGAAGTCCCTTGATCAATAAAAATAAAGAAGTGGTAGGTTTGATTTTTGATGGAAATATTGAATCCTTGCCGGGAAATTTTATTTACGATGAAGTATCCAACAGAACCGTTTCCGTGCATGCAGGTGGAATCTATGCTGCATTAAAGTATATTTACAAAGCCGATCGGTTGGCAAATGAACTCAGTGGAAGATAACGGACAAATCGTATAGTGCCGGAAAGTCAAAAAGACAATTCATAATCATTCGATAATTACAAAAGATGATAAACACAGTTTCAAATTCAAATAAGTCAATAATTCACATAGTCGCATTTGGCGTTCTGCTCATTTTGATGAATTCCTGTTCTTCAGGAAATTCAGTTGCAAAAGGCATCAAAGGCATACTTCAAAGACCGGATTGCAAAGGACCTTGTCACAAGCCCATGCCTTGTGAAGGAAAAGAATTGACCCTGGAGATGATCCTGGCCAATAACAATATCATGACTTCAGGAAATACGATTTTTGCAAGGGATCCCGAAGATTACAGCTATACAATTAAAATAGAATTTGGCGCCAGTGTTCCACTTGAATTGTACGGTGACATCAAAAATCCTGCAAACAAACGATTTGTCGTTACCGGGATCGTGGAAGGTTATGATCAATATGTCCTGGAAGTATGTACCAGATCGTATATTTTAAAAGTTAATGATCCCAAGAATTTTAAGGTATATGATAAATAAGATTTGAACTATGAGATATGAACTATGAGATGAAAAACTGTTGATTAATGAGATAATGAAAATATCAATACATTTCAGGTTATATTTTTCAGTTCTCAAATCTTCCATTCCATCTCAGATCTCAGATCTCAGATCTCATAGTTCATAGTTCATAGTTCATATCTCATCTCTCCAAGTTCAGTTCTCATTCCTTCCTCCCCATCTCAGATCTCATAGTTCAGATCTTCTTTTCAGAATAATCTTCATCCCCTCTCTCACAGTCAATCCTGAAAGATTTTTATTTTCCAAAATAAATTTCTCAACGGCATGAGGTTGCATTTTAGAATATTGTCTCAATGCCCAACCTGCTGCTTTTCTTACAAAAAATTCTTTGCTGTCCACTCTGCGCAATATGAGTTTTTTGAGTAATTCAAAATCGGTTTGATTGCGAAACATGAGTTGAAGAATGATTGCAGACCGTTGATACCAGATATTCTCCGATTCAATCCATTTCATACTATATTCGGATCGCAATCCAATATTTTTTTTAATCAACGATCCAATGATCTGCGGTGCCAAACCATCCACGGTGTCCCACCAGGATTCGATGGCTATTAATTTTTCATAAAAAGGTATGAACGATGAATCCATGCGTTTTAATTGCCGAATGCTCAGATCCATCGCTGCATACTTGTATTCTCTTTGTGGCTGCGCCCAACAAGTCTCGACAAAACCGATGAGTTCACTTTTCTTTTCAGGTTTAAAACCCCCTAAAACATTTTTGACAATTTCTTTTCGTAACGGTGATGGAATTCCAATATATTCAAATTGGTCTCGCATGTATTTTTTCATTTGAAAGGCTAATTGAGGATTAGCACTCGATTCAAACATGGCTTGAAGTAGGTTGAAATGCGAATTCAAGAAAACGAATTAATCTGGGTTATCAACTATTTAATAAGACTCAACATCTTGCGTTCATGAATCGCTTCTTTTCGAATCACTTTATAAGACAAATCATAAACATAAACTCCGGCAGGCAGATCACTCCCTGTATTATCGAATTTACCGTTCCAGGTTTGTTTAGGATCATCAGAAGTAAATACTTTTCCACCCCAGCGGTCATAAACATTCAATTCATAATTTTCTAATGAATGGATTTGACCTATTGGACCGAATTCATCATTCTTGTCATCGCCATTCGGAGTGAATGCATTGGGCATAAACAAGGTAAAGTCCCTGTAAACAAATACATCGGTATCTAAAGTATCTGTACATAAAAACCGATCTGTAGCAATCATTCGTATGTGATGATAGCCTGTGTCAGTTAACACGATCTGCAATGATGGATCAAAAAAATAGTGTTGCCCGTCAATGATCCAGGTTCTGCCTATTGTCCCAACAGATTGGTCTTTGACATGTACAACAGGATCTTTGATGTTGACAACCGTCGTATCCACGGCCCATTGGGCTGCAGGAGGATCATATACATAAATCACATTTTTGAAAGCTCCTTCATTGTAGCAACCCAAAGGAGAAGTGACTTCGAGTTTTAAATCATAAATTCCCTTTGTTTTAAATTCATGTTTTACTGAATATCCTGAATCCACTGCACCATCACTGAATCGCCATAAAAATTTGTATGAATTGTCCGTTGGAAAGGACACATTCTTAAATTCAACTTCCAGGGGTACGCAACCCTCATTAAGATTTGGTCTGAACACAATCACATCCGGTGATGGATACCATTTTATTTCTTTAAAATTCTGACTAACACAACCAAAGTTGTCTTTAATGGTCAGCAACACCGGGTACGTACCAGGCTTGAGGTATTGTATTTCGGGATTTTGCTTAAATGCGGTAATGCCATCTCCTGCACTCCAGTTCCAACTTTGTATATTGCTGTAAGTTGAAGTAGATTGATCGAGTAATTTCACAGGACCTGCTTTGCAAGAATCATATACGGCAGTGAATTGTGAAGTTAAATCCGGAATGACATTGATTTTGAAATAACCGGTATCTCCGCAATTGGTATATGGATTGATGATAAATTTTCCGCTGTGCAATCCTCCTTCTTTAAATTTGATTAATGGTGCCCAACCGATAAAAGTATCTATTGCACCCCCATTTTCATAAGTCCATAAGATTTCATTGATGTAGCGTTGATCAATACTTGCATTCAAAACCTGGTAATCTTTACTTCCGCAAAGTGTTATTTCAAAACGATCCGGAGTCAGTTGATTGGCACCGAGCAATTTTGCTTCAATCACTCCATCGCAATGTGCCACATTGAATTGAAAATCCCGTTTTAATACGGAAAGTAACACTCCGTTTCGATATTCATAAACACAAACACTAACCACGAATTGTCCGACAACATCAGGAGTACCGGTAATGATTCCATCTAAAGAATTAATGGTAACCGGAGGATTTCCACCTAATGGAAACAATGCTGAATAGGGAAACTTGTAATCTACAGGAGTAAATGGCGGTGGACAATCCGGTGTTGGTGTTGGACTGTTACATCCTCCGTTTCCTCTTCCACCTCCTTTTAAAGGTTCACAAAATTCATAGATTAAATAATCCCCTTCTTTATCAATGGCAGAATGATCAAATTTAAAAGGTGCATTCACACAAAGCACGGTAGGAGGAAAACTATTAAACCGCGGCGAGCTATTACAGGATCTTTGTGATTCAGGATGAATTTCTATAGAAAATGTAGCGCCATCATCTAAGGGATTCTGAATATTTGTTATGGTACCATTTCTGCAACATCGCTGCCAAACAATAAGATAATTTTCGTTAATGATCGGAAGCTCCACAGTGTATTCATAAATTGCAGCTTCTCCGCAGATGTTTGGAGGCAGATCCAAACAAGGATATTCCGGGGGATCGATATTATGCACTACATTATCCCAGGTGATTCGATATTCCGAGTTGTTTCCGTTACCGGCTTTTGTATTGATGTATTTACTACCACTTTGACGGTAAATGGTAAAGCCGAGGACCTGGTCAAATTGAGACTGGCTACCACAATCCCTGTAAAGTTTTATGGTGATCAGGTATCTTCTTTTGGTAGTATCCAATCCATTATTCCCATAGCCAAGACATTCATAATACATCTCACCTCCAATGATATGCGTTGAATACGATTTATGATGGAATAAGAACAGGAAAATGAAAATGAGACCGAATGTCGATTTATACATAATGAGGCTTCAAAAATAAGTCAATTGCCTTTACTCTACGAAATTTTCTTATGAATGGTGGCCGTGATGGAGATTGGAGGGAGGAACGATGAGAGAGTAACGAGGAACGATGAACTATGAACTATGAGTGATGAGTGATGAGTGATGAGTTATGAGTGATAAGTGCTGAGTGCAGAGTTATGAGTGTTGAGTTTAGTGGATGTGGAATAAAATTAATTAAACGAAGTGAAAATGATTATTTGATGAGGCTTAAAAATTTTCGTTCTCTATGAGTGTTCTTTCTCATCACTTTGTACTCAAGTTCGTAGACATACGTTCCGGGTGGTAATTCGGAACCCGCATTGTCGAATTTGCCATTCCAGTTTTGTTTGGGATCATTGGTTTTAAACACAAGGCTTCCCCAACGGTCGTAAACACTGAGTTCATAATTTTCTAAAGAATGAATTTGACCAACAGGACCAAATTCATCATTATTGCCATCCCCATTGGGTGTGAAGGCGTTTGGCATAAACAAAGTAAAATCGCGGTACACAAAGACTTCAGTATCCAAAGTGTCGGTACATAGAAAACGATCTGTGGCAATCATCCGGATATGATGATATCCTGTATCCTCCAAAACCACTTGCATGGCTGGATCATAGAAATAGTATTTGCCATCAATGATCCATGTTCTTCCTATAGTGCCTGCAGATTCATCTTTCACATGAATCACCGGATTTTTAATATTTATGGTAGCAGAATCTACCGACCAATTTGCCACCGGTGGATCATACACATAGATTACATTTTTAAAATCACCTTCACTATAACAACCTAATGGTGATGTGACTTCCAATTTCAAATCATAAACTCCTTTGGTTTTAAATTCATGTTTTACGGTGTAACCGGAATCCACTTCGCCGTCACTGAATCTCCAATAAAATTTATAGGAATTGTCAGTAGGGAATGATACATTTTTGAATTCCACTTCCAGGGGCACACAGCCTTCATTTAAATTCGGTCTGAACACAATCACATCCGGTGAAGGATACCATTTGACTTCTTTAAATTTTTGATTGACACAGCCGAAATTATCTTTAATGGTTAGCAACACGGGGTAAGTACCGGGTCGCAGATATTGCACTTCAGGATTTTGCGTAAATGCGGTTATCCCATCACCCGCACTCCAGTTCCAGTTTACGATATTGCTATAGGACGAAGTTGATTGATCCATAAATTGCACAGGGCCCGCTTTACATGAATCATATACCGCAGTGAATTCTGTGTTGAGGTCCGGTATTACATTGATCTTAAAATATCCGGTATCCCCGCAATTCGTATAGGGATTGATGATAAATTTTCCACTGTGCCAACCTCCTTCCTCATATTTGATGAGTGGAGCCCAACCAAAAAATGTATCCATGCGTCCACCGTTTTCATAAGTCCACATGATTTCATTGATGTATCGTTGGTCAATGCTTGCATTGAGCATCTGATATACATTGGTACCACAGAGTGTAATTTCAAAATGATCCGGAGTCAACTGACTGGCACCAATCAATCTCGCTTCGATCTCTCCATCACAATGCGCTACGTTAAATTGAAAATCTCTTTTCAAAACAGAAAGCAAAATCCCATTGCGATATTCATACACACAAACACTTACAACGAATTGTCCGGTTATGTCCGGTGTTCCCGTAATGATTCCATCCAATGAATTTATAGTAATCGGAGGATTTCCACCTAATGGAAAAAGCGCAGAATATGGAAACGTATAATCCACAGGTTCAAATGGTGGCGGACAATCAGGAGTTGGAATTACAGCAGTGCATCCATTTTGTGGAGCATTGGTTGGGCCACCGCCTTTTAATGGCTCGCAAAACTCATAAATCAAATAATCCCCTTCTTTGTCAATTGCGGAATGATCAAATTTAAATGGTGCATTTACACAAAGTACCGTTGGTGGAAAATTATTAAATCGTGGTGAACTGTTACACGTGCGTTGTGCTTCAGGATGAATTTCGATGGTAAATGTTGCACCTGTATTTCCCGGATCCTGAATGTTTGTGATGGTATTATTCCTGCAACATCGTTGCCAAACAATTACATAATTTTCATTGATGATTGGAAGTTCGACAGTATATTCATAAATACCGGCTTCACCACAAATATTTGGTGGCAAATCCAGACAGGGATAAACAGGAGGATCAATTTTATGGACCACTCGATCCCAATTAATTCTGTACTCTGCATTGCTTCCATTTCCCGTTTTGATATTGATATATTGGTTTCCATTTTGTCTAAAAATAGTAAACCCCAATTGCTGATCGAATCCGGCACCATTTCCTGCGCAATCCCTGTAGAGTTTAATTGTAATGAGGTATCTTCTTTTTGTGGTGTCAAGACCATTGTTGCCATAGCCCAGACATTCATAATACATTTCTCCACCGATGATGTGCGCTGAATACAAATCCTGACATAGCAGCACTAGGAAGAAAAATAGAAACCACATTGTATTGTACCTCTTCATCAAGAATCAAAAATAAGGATTGAATTTTTAATCAACGAGTCAAATCGGGTCTAAGTACTATTATTTAACATAAATAAGCAGGCTAACTCCTAATTTT
>JBGAWX010000105.1:0-10939 GCA_044227375.1 Saprospiraceae bacterium | reverse complement strand
GGAATGGAACAGATTAATCTGGTCAATTTATATCCGAACCCATTTAGCAATGATTTTCATTTGGAGTTATTCTCAAACCAGGATCAGGAAGTTCAAATGATAATAATGGATCAAATGGGTAAAATTATTTTGATGAAACGATTGATGGCGCACGAAGGAAATAATATTTATGAAATAGATTCTGCAGAGTTGCTTCCGGCCACTTATCTGCTTCAAATTAAATCCAGCAATAACTATTATTATAAGAAATTAACTAAGTTGGAATAATTATCAGGGTTAAAACGGGGATTTAAAATTAATTTCCCACTTAAAATCTGTTCGTTCAAATGACGAACAGATTTTTTTTTGATTAATTTATATTACCAGTTATATTGTTTCTTATTCATTAATAACGCTTCTCCTGTAAAGGTCTGTTCTCCTGTTTTCAAGTCTATGATTGAACAATCATACAGAACGCGATTTTTCTCAGGAAAAATTTCTTTTACAGTGATAATGGCTTCATATGTGGTATCAACAAACATGGGTTTTAGCCATTGCATAGTTTGTTTCAAATAAACATGGCCATCAGCCATCCATAACGCACCAAATATTTTTGTGAACACACTCGCACCTAAAAATCCATGAATGATGTTGCGACCAAAGATGCTTTTTTCACCGGCTTCCTGATCAATGTGCAATGGATTTGTATCTCCTGAGACTTTTGCAAATGTGTTTACATCTTCCTGGGAATACATAAATTGATGCTTGAATTGATCTCCTTTTTGTAGCATTTTAACGTTTATTAATATATCCTTTACAGACTTTATTTAGTATTGTCATACTTTTGCAGTGCAATAATAAGAATTATAATAATTTAAATCATTTAAAATGGAAACAACAAATAACAAATCCAAAAACCTGGTAGATTTAATGATCGAATCACAATCCAATGTAGTGGATCAAATAGTTGATACTACAAAAAAATTGACGAAGGATCTTCCTTTTGTAAACGAAACTATTGACAAAGGGCATAAACTTTATAAAGATGCTGCTAAGACAACATCTGAATTGGTTGAAAAATCTACAGGAACTTTAAACGATACAGCAAAAGAAATGAACCAAAATAGTGAAAACGTGAAAACTTATTTTGAACAATGGTTCGAAAACCAAATGAATTGGGCAAAAAACGTTTATAACACAAACAATAACTTTTCAAATTTATCTTTTACCCCAAATCCTATGGATTGGATGCAGAATTGGCAAAATTGGTCTAATCAGAACAATTCGTATTGGATGAATATGATGAATGGTTCCCCTTTAAATCACATGATGAATAACAACAATATTTATCAAGGTTTTCAATCAAAAATGAATGAAGGTTTACAACAATGGAGTCATTATACCAAGCAATATTTCGATTTAATGAATTCCAGTAATGGGGAGTGGTGGAAACCATTTTCAAATCTTACTGCAGCGGATTCATTTAAAGGGATGAATCAAATGAATGAAAGCCTAAGTAAGTTTTATGAATTGTGGATTCCGATGTTCAAAAATATTCAGGAAAAGAATTTTAATCTCGAATCATTTAAAAAGCTTCTTAGCCCTGAAAAATATAAAGAATTTATTGATAAATTCTTCCATTTCATGCCTGATGAATCTAAAAAAATGATGGAGCAATTCAATCAGGGATTCATTCAATATATGAAACAGATGAGTGAATCGGGTTTGAATAATTACAATACATTCAAATCTCAAATGCAACATAATCCGTGGATGAACTCAAATCCATTCAATCAGTTGATGGAAATGTATTCTCATTGGAGAAATGCAATGAGTGAAGCAGTGTCCCCGCTATCAAGGCTTGTAGAAGAAAATGGCAATGTGAAACAGGCTAAAATCTGGAATGACATTTACGATCAAATGATTCAGTTCAATCTTAAAAACAATGAATTGCAATACATGATGTACCAGCACGGTCTCAAAGTGATGGAAAATGTTGCTGAAAAAGTTATTACCAAAATCAATAAAGGCGAGAGCATAGACAGTATTATTAAAATTTTCCAGGATTGGTTGATTACTGGCGATGATGTTTACACTTCTCTATTTCAAAGCGATGAATATTCAAAATTAATGACAGAGGTGAGCAGCCTGCAATTAAAAATCAAGCAAGAAGTAGACAAGCAAATGGAAAAATTATATTTCATTCATCTTCCGATTGCTACTCGAAGCGAAATGGATGAGGTTTACAAAAGCATCTATGATTTGAAAAAGATGTATCGTCAAATGGAAAAGTCGCTCAATGTTGAAAAACCGGAGGAGCCAAAATCTTCCAAGAAAAAATAATTTAATCTTATAAACTTTTTAAAAGCCTGAAAATCAATCAGGCTTTTTTTATTTTTGCCCATTCTAAATCAAGACAATGATAAATTCTGCATCGATATACCACGAATTATTTTCCGCCAATGAAAAGCTTCATAAAGGATATCATACATTAAAGGAAATTGAAGAAGTTGAAGTCGCAACCACTCCGAAGGAATTGGTTTGGGAGTGTGATAAAGTTAAAATGTTTCATTACATACGTGAGACTCCCCCAAAATGCGCGATTCCTGTGTTGGTTTCTTTTGCAATAATGAACAGACATGATGTTTTGGATTTGCAACCAGATCGGTCTTTAATGAAAAAACTTCTTGATGAAGGTTTGGATATATACATCATGGATTGGGGCTATCCAACACGTGCTGATCAATACCTTACTATGGAAGATTACATATTGGGGTATTTAAATGACGCCATTGATTTTATTCGCAAAAAACATAAAGTCAATAAAATTCACAAAATGGGAATTTGTCAGGGTGGTCTGTTTAGTATGATCTACGCATCAATCTATCCGGAAAAATTAAAAACCCTGACCACATTTGTTGCACCATTTGATTTTGCTGATACAAACTGCAATATGCTTTACAAATGGACCAAATATGTTGATGTAGATACAATGGTTGATAGTAAAGGCGTGATAAGTGCTGAAATGTTAAATTCCGCCTTCAGCATGCTTAAACCCAGTTTGGATATCTCAAAATATTTTGGGGTCATGGACATGTTATCTGATAAAGATAAACTGATGAATTTCTTGCGAATGGAGAAATGGAAAAACGATTGTCCGGATTTAACTGGCGAAATGTATAGGAAGTACATAAAGGATTTGTTCCGTGATAATAAATTAATAAAAGGTACTTTCGAAATGAATGGTAAAAAGGTGGATTTGAAAAATATGAATGTGCCATTTTTGAATGTCTATGCTACTGAAGACAATATCATCCCAAATGAATCTTCAAAAGCTGTTATGGACCATATTGGAAGTAAAGACAAACAACTTTACGCTTTTCCGGGTGGACATATTGGCGTCTTTGTTGGTGCAAAATCACAAAAAGAACTAGCTCCTAGTGTTGCCAAATGGGTGATGGAGCGCTCATAAATGCTTTGAGAGAGATCTCAGATTGAAACTAAGCCTCCCTTTTATTTCATATTCTTTTTTATTTCTAATAAATCCTCCTTCTGGTTGGGTTGGCATAAAATGCCATTTAATTATCTTAAGCATAAGAATATCAGTATTTTGTAGAAATAGTTCCACGTGGAACAATTAATGCATAAACATAAAATGTCTTGCAAAAATGCCTAAATCCCAATTGAACACTATTGTCCTTTTAGAGTAAGGAGCATTATTTAATATCATTAATAAAGATTTACTCTTAAGTCATTTCTCTTCGGTAATCCACAAGTCCCTGGAATATCCATTTGCATTGAGCCATGTAAGTGTCCTTTAGAAGCAACACGCGTTTATGACCACAATATTGCTTTCTTTGTCACCAGTTGATAATACTAGAAGAAGTTGAGAAGTACTGATTGGTACGTATCTATCAACCTACATCTAGCTTCTTAATGCAAAAACGCAATTCTATTTATTGCGAACTCAATTCAAAAATGGATTGCATCGTATCTCTTGACCAACAGTTGTCTTATCGCCATGCCCTGGATAAACTGTAACATCATTTCCTAAAGGAAGTATTCTATTCCTAATACTTTGTATTAATGCATTGTAATTCCCGCCAGGCAAATCCGTTCTTCCGATACTGCCTTCGAAAAGTACATCGCCAGCCAAAAGTATCCGTGAGTCCTTTATAAAATAACTAATACTCCCTGGGCTATGACCGGGTGTCCACAAACAGTAAATTTCACTGTTTCTGAATTTAATTATTTGATTATCAGATATATATGAATATATTTTGGGTTGATGTTTATAATTGATTCCATACATTGCAGAAATTTGCACCGCACTCTCCAATACTGCTTGTTCTAATTCATGCATCTCAGGGATAAGATTGTATTTTCTATAAATAAAATCTAGACCCAGAATATGATCTATATGAGCATGGGTTAGGAGTAATCTCGTTAATTTCAAATTATTCTCCCTTATAAAATCAGAGAGTTGCTTTTCTTCATAATCATTGCTGCAGCCGGGATCAAAAATCCATGCTTCGCCCGATTCTTCGTAGAGTAAATATGTGTTTTCGTAAAATGGATTGAAACAGAATGCTTTAATAGTCATCTAACCTATATTTTTGTAAGCTAATGCAACTACAATTCAGGATATTCCAAATGTTCTTGTTGGCACTAATTTCTTTCAAACCAGAAATTATGTACTCCCAGAATGCACTTGAAGTATTTGGTAAAAATAAAATACAATACACGGACGACCAATTTGATTGGTGGATATATGAAACCAACAACTTCGTTGTTTATTGGTATGGTAAATCACGACCGGCAGCTCAGTTTTGCATTGAAATAGCTGAAACGGAAAACAGCCAGGTCCAAAAATTATTTGAATATCATCTTAAAGATAAAATAGAACTTGTCATTTATGCAGATGGATCGGATTTATCGCAAACTAACATTCATCTCGATGGTCTTGTCAATCAAAAATACTGGAATCAAGAACCAAAAATTAAAGACCAAAAAATTCTATTGTATTTTAACGGGGATCATGAACATTTAAGAAACCTTCTTCGTGCTGGCATAACCCAATTGTATTTTAATTCTATGTTTTCGGGAACCGCATTGCAAGATGTGGTACAAAAAGTAATTTCATTTAGATTGCCCGATTGGTTTGAAAAAGGATTGATACAATATCTATCTAAAGTGAGCTTACCGGCCAGTCTTTTTGGAACTATCTGATTTCGACATTTGGTGAACAAGCCATTTCCAACTGGCTTTATATGACCCGAATTCAGAAAGATATTGAGACTTCAGCAAGACTCGTTTTTTCTTTGAGTTTCGAACAACTGCAAAGCGATTGGTTTAATTTTTATAATGTTCAATACACCACTTTTGAACACTTCAATGACCTTAAGAAAAATTCCTTAATCCTTAAATTAAAACCAGAAGAGCAAGTAACAAGTATTAATCACAGTCATTTAAATAATAAACTAATCCTCACCACAAACCAAAATAGTAAAACCAGAGTCAGAATATTTGATGAGAAAAATGGTCAGAATAAAACCATTTTTAAAAAAGGGAGCAGAACCAAATTAAACAATCCGGATTATAACTATCCGATTTACTTTGAAGATTCTTCAAATGATATTGCTTACATTATTTATGAGAAAAAAAACAGAGTCTGCATAAACAGCTACGACCACAATTACTTACTATTAAACCAATATACTCTACCGGAAGAAATTCAATCTGTTTACTCAGGAGCATCTTATTCTAAAGAGGTTTTAATACTTTCAGGAAACACCAATGGTTACTCCGATTTAATGACATATAATTTAAAAACCAGACAATTTAAAAAAATAACCGATGATATTTGGGATGACCTGGATGTACAAGTTAACACAGACCCATACGGCAAAAAAATAAGATACCGTTCAAACAGACCCAACACTGAAAGCAAACTAAACAAACTCGATAGCATCCTCCCGCTTGGCAGGTTTGCACTATTTTCATTTTATTTAAATGATAAAAATAATCTTTTAAAAAATAAATTGGAATTCGAACTCCCAGGAAAAACAATTAAAAACTGGTCGTCCTATAAAAATAACATCATAATTAACCTGGAAGAAGAAGACAGAAATAGATGGCTTGTTTACCAAAACGACTCAACTTTTGAAATCTTAAATAAATTTCAAGCTGATATCATATCAAATCAATTATTGAATGACGAGTTATACTTTATATTAAATGATAATCATAGATCAAGACTTGTTAAAGTGAATATCGAAAGTGAAATTCAGAAATTTAATATCAATCGCATTTCCCCGGCGGATGAAAGGGCTTTCAATAAAGATGCTGATACTATAACATATCAAATTGACTCTTTATATTTTCAGTCCAAATTCGGAAATCCTGCTAATTTAATTGAACTGCTTTCTGAATTTGAAAAGAAATCTAAAAAGACTTCCCAAACCAAATTCAGTTCTTTTAGTAAGTATTTAAAATATGAGTATCCTGATAATGCTGAATTTAATTCCAACCTTGCCATTGCTTATAGAAATCGCTACGGCATAGAAGAGCTTTCTTCTACCATAAATAATGAATTATTATTTTCAGGATTAAATACATTTAGCGGTACCTCTCAAAATTATGAACCACCTCCTTTTGGAATCTTATTTAAATCCAAGGTTACGGAGTTGTTTGAAAATTCAAGCATAGAAGGAGGAATCAGAATACCCACATCGTTTGATGGACTGGAAGGCTATTTAATGTATGAAAATAGAAAAAAAAGATTTGATCATACCTTCGCTGCTTATTATAAGACAAATACGAATGTAACAGGAAGTACTTTTTCCAGCAATATAAAAAAGCAAACCAATGTATTTCTTGTCAACCATCAGGTAAAATATCCATTGGATCATTATAAATCTCTGAAAGCGATCACCACAATTCGCAATGATCATATTTTTTACTTATCCACGAATAAGCCGACATTATATGACAGCATAGACTACTATCAACAACGAATCGGGACTCGACTGGAATATGTTTTTGATAATGCTCTGGACATCTCTCTAAATATAAAAAATGGATGGCAGGTTAAATTCTTTTTTGAAATATCCAAACGCTTCGAGTTGAATCCAAAAAGTAAAAGCAGATTTTATCCAGGTGCACTAATGATCGCAGGGTTTGATGCAAGACTTCATATTCCGGTACTCAATAAATCAGTATTTGCCAACAGATGTTATGTAAATACTTCATTTGGCAAAGAAAGAATACTATATCATGTAGGAGGAACTGAGAATTGGATTATTCCAAAATATGAAGACCAAAGTGCCCTTGAAACATCTGGCGAATACACGTATTCTGCATTAGCTACCGAAGTAAGATCCTATGGCTATGGGGCAAGAAAAGCCGGTTCCGTTTTTGGAATTAGCTCTGAAATCAGAATACCATTCCTTCAATATATCATCAATCAAAATTGGCGTAACAGCATTCTTAGAAATTTTCAAATCCTTGCATTTATAGATGCTGCTTATGTATGGGATGGATTCCTGCCGGATTTTGATACAGAAAGCAACCTCGACTATCATGCAGAAAATCCAGTCGTCAAAATAGATCTGCAATATTCACGTACTCCACTTATCGCGGGAACAGGATTCGGATTGCGAACTTCACTATTTGGCTATTTTATACGATTCGATTATGCTTGGAAGCTTGAAAGTTCAGGATTAAATGACCCCAAATACAGCTTCTCATTGGGTCTTGATTTCTGAAATTAGGAACGAATTGTCAATTTATACGATTACTCTCAAATAGCCCTTCTGTAAACCATACCCCCTGTCAAATTAAATTCTCTGCTGGGTTTTGCAAGGTTGCTTATTGAATTAAAATATAAATGAATACTGGATTGATTTGAAAAGCATACAGCAAATTGGGCACCCAGGTTCCAGCTGCCAAAGCCCCCTGCATCAATATTGAGTCCAACCAATTTATTTGCTGATAAAAAGAGATTAATTGAAGAGTTGAAAAACGGTTTTGATAATTCAGATTTTATTGAGCCATACTTTAATTGCAGCTGCAATATTTCGGGAATGATAAATTGAGAATACTTTACGTAAACTGAATGAGGTAAATCAGTTTGATAATTTAAATTTTCCCTTTCTTTAATAAAGCTGCTTTTCAATTCTTCAACATTTTTTATCGCAATAGAAAAAGAATCTAATACATTCGAGATTTCCGCACCGTCAAAATGATACATGGTATCCACAATTCTTTCAGTTGCCTTATTATTCCATTTGATAAATCCATAGCCTTCAACCCCTGCTTCAATTTCTATATTATTGGTTAATTTGTACGAAGCTATGAGATCTGTGATAAATCCACTACCAGAAATATCAAAGAAAGAATTTTTCACCGGATTGACATCGTACGATTTTAATTTTAAATTTAAATCTATGCTTCGACCATCAGTTTCCGTAAATAATCCTCCACTATTGGTGGTGAGATCCAAAAAACGTTGCCCACCAACATACCCCAAATTCAACTTTATTGAATAATTATCCGATATCCTGTGAATGCCCGTTTTAAAATTTAAATACTGCAATGTCCTGATTTTAAAAGGGCTTAAACTGGCGACACGGTTTTCATACTCTTTATTTCCTTTGAACAATAAAATAAAAATATCCGGATGCAAATTGGATTCATAAAAAAAAGATTCAGCGGCTTCGAAATACAAATAATTACTGCTGCTTCCCAATCTTCTCTGATAACTTAATGCAAGATTAAATTGTTCGCCGGCCAGAATGTTTGCATTTTCAAAATTTCTGATGCAATTATCCTTCTGCTCATTACTAATAAATTTACCATTGACAAAATCTAGCACAAAACCACTGGTGAGAGTATTCGTTTCAAACTTTTGATTTAAATTAAAACCAAATACATTTTTATTTTGCGACATGTTCTTCTCAAAATAAGTAAAAGCCTGTCCTGATAGACTTGTCTTTAAAAAAATTAAGGAAATAACTATAATCAAAAATCGTGATGTAATCTTCATACTTATGGTGTTACTCTACTGAATAAATTAAATCAGCGGTCATCTGAAAATCAAGTTTATAATAATCGTATATTTTCACAGGGACCAAATCCGGCTTAGTTTGGAAAGTTGCTTGAACAATTAATTTAGTTGCATTTAAAAATCTTTTCACTTCCGATTCATCAAGAGTAATCGTCACTTTGCTTTCCTTAGATACCTGAACTTTATGATCTGGCCCCAACTCGGCAGCAAGTATTACAGGCGTTCCATTCATCAAGGTATCAGTAACCTGTCCTGATGAATTTAACAGGTATAGTTCAATTGCTGCATCTAAAGGAAAACCATTGCCAAAGAATGCATATAATGTTGCACTTTTTATTTCCGACAGGTCCGTGCTTTTTAAATTCATTGCAACCGTATCACACAGTGTCAAACCTACTGCCTTAATTTCCATTGGAATCTCAAGGTTCAGATTCATAGTTAAATATTCACCGGCATAAATAAAATCGCGATGATTGCTGGTGTTTCCATTAGGATTGCATCTCAATTCCAGATTATAAGAAATCTGATCAGGCAAATTATTAATAAAGTCAACCATATTGGAATTGCCTTCACTGATTTCATAATGCGTAAGTGTCGATTGAATTGGGGGCAAGCCTCCCTGGTCTGAGGCTCGCGGAATATTTTTAGGCTGAAGTAAATCTGAGCCCTGTAACACAATTTCAGTATTGTTTTTTTGATTGTATGATTTCAGTTCATTCACTTTTAATTGCAAATCCAATCCGATTTTATTTTCTACATCCAGACTTAATTTGGCTTTTTCTATTTCCAATTTGCCTTTTTTGATTTTACTGAAAATATCAACATCTCTTTTATCTGGACCAACAAACAAAGTAGTATCGTTTAAATATCCTCTTGCATAACTCGGTTGCAGATCAATAAATGTTAAATCAATATAGATGCTATCCGTTTTCGAAAATGTTTTCATGATCCCCGTACTGTCGACAGAACCAATAATTTCATTAAACAGTAAATTGAATGAATCCCCGTTTTCACCAGAAAGATCCAATACATATCCAGCAAGATCTTCTTCCTTTACATATTTAGAAGAGCCTCCGGGAGGCGCAGGATCTAGAACTTTAAATGCCTCCAGAGGGACACCATTCTTTTTTGCACTTGGCAAACGATACGTAAAATGAACGGAATCCTGCAAAGTACTGTATAAGCTGATAATGGCTTTTCCCGATTGTATCCTGGATTCTTTTAATTCAACAGGCAATCCTTCTACTTTAAAATAATATGAATCATTGATAAGATCCTGAGCCGGCCAGATTGCGTTGGCTGTTAATGGATGAAGGTTATACACCCTTAAACTTGCCTGAATGGCATCCGATGTATCAATCAAAACGGGCTTTCCATTACTGCCGGGAGAAGACAAGCTAATGAGTTGCGCACTCAACTTTGCTTCAACTGTTTTGCCACTTAAATCGAATGTCTGCATTTCGGTTGCACCTATTCCAATAAATGGGATGAAACCTGACACAATGAGCGATCCGTTGGATTGATTCCTCAATTCGAATTTTACATCAGTAATGGGAATTGGTAATCCATTATAAAGTGTAAGATCTAAATTTCCGGAATCCAAAGTCATTGATGTAAATAATGTATCCGCATTGATTGGGACCGCACCAGGATTGACAGCAGGAATTGCAGGAATGACTTGTGAAGTACCATTCAAAAAAAGTAATAACTGCCCTACAGGACCGGCATTTCTTGCAAGAGTCCCAAGAGTAATCGGGTAATTCACTGTGGTACTGTAAAGCGATAGAGATTGAATTTTAAAAGTATTGTTTAAGCTCGTATCACTGAAATGAAAAAAAGAATCAATTGCAAGATCATACAAACTGGATTTATATACCAGATTCACCAAATGGG
>JBGAWX010000104.1:0-10992 GCA_044227375.1 Saprospiraceae bacterium | reverse complement strand
AAGTGTGCATCCACCAATTGAATGCCCAAAAATAAACTAACCACACCAATCACAAAATAACCTATGGGCATTAAAAAATAATAATTCTATCTTTGCCCACTCGAATTTAATTGAATATCGGCTACAGATAATATGCAAAAAAGTTCCTTCAATATATTAGAACACAAGAATCGCAAAGACCAGGAACCTGAAAAGGCCATTCTGGTGGGAGTTATCTTACCTGATCAGAATGAAAATACCGTAAATGAACATCTCGACGAACTGGAATTCCTTGCACAAACTGCCGGTGCCCAGGTAATCAAGCGATTTACTCAAAGATTGCCGGCATTGAACAGTCATTCTTTTATTGGCTCGGGCAAAATTGAAGAGATTAAAAAATACATGGAACATTTTCCTGCGGATCTGATCATATTTGATGATGACCTGAGCGGCAAACAGCAAAATCATCTTGAAGAAAAACTCGAGGTGAAAATTGTGGACCGCAGTTTTTTAATTCTCGACATCTTCGCAAGTCGTGCACAAACAGCTCAGGCCAAAACACAGGTCGAACTTGCACAACTACAATACATCTATCCAAAGTTACGTGGTATGTGGTCCCACCTGGAAAGGCAACGCGGTGGTATAGGTATGCGCGGACCCGGTGAGCAGGAAATTGAAACAGACCGGAGGATAGTCAAAGAAAAAATTGCATTGCTCAAGAAAAAACTGGAGAAGATCGATTTGCAAAACATCACGCAAAGAAAAAACAGAGATGAAATGATCCGCGTATCCCTGGTCGGGTATACCAACGTCGGAAAGTCAACTTTGATGAATGTACTCAGCAAATCCGATTTGTTTGCAGAAAATAAATTATTTGCCACACTGGATACTACGGTGAGAAAAGTGGTCTGGGATGCCATGCCCTTTTTACTTTCCGATACGGTCGGGTTTATCCGTAAACTTCCCCATCACCTTATTGAAAGTTTTAAATCTACTCTGGATGAAGTTAGGGAATCCGATATCTTACTTCATGTTGTTGACATTTCTCATCCGCAATATAAAGATCACATCGAAACTGTAAATTCAACTTTGAAAGATATTGGAGCCGGTGAAAAAACCGTAATCCTGGTTTGTAATAAAATGGATGCTTACAGAGCTTCACATTATGACGAACTGTTGGACCGCGAAACAAAAAAGGAATTGGAAGAGGAATTTATTCATCAAACAGAAACTGCATTTAATTGTCCGGTTGTTTTTATTTCTGCAAAATCCATGGAAAACATTCCCCAATTGAAAAGCCTTTTAAAGGAACATATTTCAAAACAATATCTCATCCGATATCCTTATCGCGCGAAAACCTGGTAACTTAATTTCAAATTTTGGCAAGGACCTCAAACTAAAATTCAATATGTTGTTGCAGGAGACTCACCCGTCACCCAATGTATAATTTTTATAGAATGAACTGGATAGAAAAATATGCTAAACTTCTAGTTGAGTATTCTCTGTTCTTAAAGGAGAATGAAAAAGTCTTTGTAAGAAGCACAACCCTTGCAGAGCCATTACTAAAAGAATTTTACAAAGCAGCATTGAACATTGGTGCTATTGTGGAATTTGAAATATCCTTTGAAGATCAGGAAAATATTTTATTGACTTACGGTAATGAAGCCCATTTGCAATATCTTTCGCCTTCTTACCGGGAGGCCATACAAAATTATGACGCCTATCTTGTCATTCGTGCCCCTTACGACTCCAAAGAAATTTTTCAACAGGTCGAATCAAAAAAGAAACTCAGAACCACGGCAGTCGCACCATTTGATAAATTGTATTTTGAAAGGCTGGGTAATGGGAGTTTAAAAAGAAGCTTGTGCCAATATCCAACTGCTTATTCAGCAAAACTTGCAGGAATGGATATAGATAGTTATTCAAATTTTGTACAATCGGCTTGTTTTTTAGATTGCGATGATCCAGCCGCTGAATGGAAAAAATTATCTCAAAAGCAACAAACAATAGTGGACTACTTAAATCAATGCGATAAAATAACTTACAAACATCCCGGTTTTGAAATATCCTTTTCTGTAAAAAACAGAATCTGGATCAATTCAGACGGGAAAGCAAACATGCCATCAGGTGAATTGTTCACTAGTCCTGTTGAAGATTCTGTTCAAGGTGAAATCTACTTTAACTATCCCAGCATGATGTGGGGTGAAGAAGTAAAAGGCGTGAGACTAATTGTCAAAGATGGTTTGATTACCGAATGGTCGGCAGAACAAGGAATGGATGTCTTAAACAAAGTATTCCAAATGGAAGGGAGCCGCCGCTTTGGTGAAGTTGCAATCGCTACCAATCAAAATATTCAACAACCCACTAAGAACATCCTGTTTGATGAAAAAATCGGCGGTACAGTTCACATGGCAGTTGGACAATCCTATCTGCAAACCGGAGGTAAAAACAACTCAACAATCCATTGGGATCTGATTACTGAAATGCGGAATGGCGGAGAAATCATTGCTGATGGTAAAAGAATCTATGAGAATGGTGCATTTCAAATTTAAGAATTGATTAAAATTCGAATGCCTGTTTGGTGATAAGTTAATTGCAAAACACAAATGGCAATGCATTCTTTTAGATAAACCCCGATTTACTTTTTCTTTAAATCTCTGTGTTTTTTATACCAATCCACCGTATGTTTTATCGAAGTTTTTAAATCCGCAATAGGTTTATACCCCAATATTCTGCTGGCTTTTTCAACTGAAAAATGATAATCCTTACCTGCATTATTTATTCTGTATCGGGTAAGCAATGGAGCGGTTTCTATTCTCAGGGATTTATAAGTGAGTTCCATGAGATACGCTATGAAGTAAACCATTAAGAACGGAATCGATCGCTTCGTTGGTTTAATATTCAATTCATGATGCAAAGCATCTGTAAATTCTTTCCATTCAACATCCAGGCCATCTGTAATGATAAAAGTTTCCCCATTTGCATTCGGATGAAAGCACGCCAGTTCAATTCCATGCACAAGATTCTCAATATAAGTTGGACAGGTCAAAGACTTTCCATCATTGACAAATACAAATTGACCTTTGCGTATCAGATCCAAATAGGGCGCAATAAATTTTTCGTCATTTGGCCCAAATACATTTCCCGGACGTATGATTACCACCTCCATTGCAGATTGCTTTGCAAATTCGTTCAACCAGGATTCCGTTTCGATTTTAGATTGACTGTAGGCTACTTCTGATTTAATCATCTGCTGCATTTCCGTGGCGTTTTTAATTCCAAATCCATGGACCGCAACAGAACTTATTTGCACCATTCGTTTTACACCGGATGCCTCTGCTTCCTTTGCCACATTTTTTGTTCCTGTAACATTATGTTTTTCAAAATGAGAATATGGACCCCAATCAATCACAGCACCTGCAGTATGAACCACTACATCTACTCCATTAAATATACCTTTTAAACTTACAGGATCTGTAATGTCTCCGTAAATTAAATTCACGTTCATTCCTTCCAGTAGAGAAAGATTGGAGTTTTTTCTTACCAATCCCACCACTTCATGCTGATTGCTGATCAACTGCCGGCAGGTTCTGCTGCCAATGAATCCATTCGCTCCAGTGACTAAAACTTTCATTTAAGAGTTTCTTTTCATACTTAAGTTTTCACTAAAATTGCGCTCCCATTTGTTTGAGTACGAAATAATCCGTCAACACTCCGATTGAAAAATGCATGATCCAAACATACCAAATCGAACGGGTGCGAATTGCAATGATTCCAAAAATTACTCCGGACAAAATTGAACCGAGAGTTTCTCCTTCCGGCTTTCCAAGGTGAATTAAACAGGAAGAAATGGTTTGAATTAAAATTGCATTTGCAGTTCCAAACTCTTTCGCCAAACCAAATAATAAAAAACCCCGGAAGAAAAATTCCCAGGCCAGGTAATAAAATAAAATATACATCAATGCATATTGGCCGAAGAATTCGGTTTTATAAAATAATATTCTCGCCATAGGATATTCTTGCCGAATATCCGGCATGTGAGCAGCAAACCATATTAGTGGCAAAATGACTAAAGGTAATAATAGTGCAACCAGTTTGAATCCCAGTTTATAATTACCTAAACCCAATCCAAAATCTGCCAGTGGCTTCTTTACAAAAAATATCAAATACAGGAAAGGTAACAATCCTGTGAGCAAGAAAAACAAAATGAACTTCCAGTACTGCACATACAAGCCTGCATTTTCATTTTCGCGGAACGAAGGAAATAGTTGTAAAAACTGTGACTCAGAATTATGATAATAATAAACACTGAGCAGTATAGGAGCACTGAGCAGGTAAATATATGAATGTGGAATTCTGAATTTACCAATTTCATCCATACTGTTATTATAAAGAATTTAAATCTTAAGCAATGGCTTTTCTATAAAGCCGGTATCTTTTTGTGACGACTCCACCCATTTTAATAATGGCCTGATTCATTTCAGGATTATTTTCCAGAATCCATGAAGCCTCTCCGGATTCCAAAACAGGATGATTCTGTACATACTGGAATGCCCGGGTATAAAAGTATGCATCAAGTCCTAATTTTCTGAATTCTTCCAGCACTCCAAGTGCAATGATTCGAACTTTCTTAATTTTACTTTTATTCAATAACAATTTAAATATTCCAAATGGCAGGAGTCTGCCTCTCTTGATTTTTATCTGAACCTCATTGATGTCCGGCAAGGTCAGTGAAAATCCGATGACTTGCCCTTCCTTTTCTGCAAGCAGAACCAATTCGGGGTCCATAATCATTTTCATATCTTTTGCTGCATGCAAAAATTCTTTTTCACTCATCGGAGTATATCCAAGGTTTTTACTCCAAGCCTGGTTGTAAACATGAACGGTACTCTTGACGTCATTCACAAAATTTTTTAGACTGATTTTACGTACACTGATTCCATTTCGTTTCAACCGGGCTTCAATCATAGCAACTGAATGTTGAAGTCTAGCTGGAAATTTTTTCGAATCCAGATCATAAGCGAGAAGATCCATTTTTTTCTCCAATCCATAACGCTCTAAAAAAGTCTGATAATATGGCTTATTATACGTCATCATCACTGTTGGAGGTAGATCAAAGCCATCAATCAGCAATCCGCATGCATGATTAATAGAAAAATTATAAGGGCCTTCGAGTATGCTGAGGTTTTCTTTCTTAAGCCAATCCACTGCGGTATTCAGCAAAGCTTCCGCAACTTTGTAATCATTCACCACATCAAAAAAACCAAAAACTCCAACGGGTTCTTTATTAAATCCGATTAAATTGTCATCACGAACTGCAGCAATTCGTCCGACTACTTTGCCATCATCAATTGCAAGAAACATTTGGGCCTTAGCGGTATCGAAGAATGGATTTTTTTTAGGATCCATGTGATCCCGTTGCGCTATAAATAATTCAGGAACAAAGTTGGGGTCCCCTTCGTACAGATCATACACAAAATCAATAAACCTGGCAATATCCTTTTTTTGATCAATAGCTTGAACAACTAACATTTCAATAGAAGATATTAGATGATCTTCAAATCTTTCGCGTGATCATAAATCTTATTGATTGCAAAGTCCATTTGAGCCCTGGTATGATTTGACATGATCGAAAAGCGAATCAAAGATGAATCAGCACTTGTGGCCGGAGACACCACCGGATTTAAAAAGATCCCATCTTCATACAAGCGCTTGGTTATGATATAAGTCTTATAGTCATCCCGGATATATAATGGAATGATCGGAGTTTCAGCTTTACCGACATCAAAACCCATATCTTTAAAAAGCTTAATGGAATAATGGGTATTCTCCCACAATCGTTCTATCAATTCAGGCTGCTCTTCGATGATATCCAAAGCTTCCATGACGGCAGCGACAGATGAAGGCTGTAAGCCAGCACTAAACATCAAAGCCCGAGAACTGTGTTTAATATGATTGACGATATCCCGGTCTGCTGCCACAAATCCACCTAAAGCCGCAAGGGATTTGGAAAATGTACCGGTAATCAGGTGAACCCTGTCGGTCAAGTTGAAATATGATGAAGTGCCGGATCCGTTTTTCCCAAGGACTCCGATGGCATGAGCATCATCGACCATGACCATGGCGTTATGCTTTTCAGCCACTTCAACGATTTCTGGTAAATTCGAGATGTCCCCATCCATGCTGAAAATGCCCTCCGTAACGACCAATTTTATGGCCTGGTTAGAGCAATGTTGTAATAATTTTTCAAGGGATTGAACATTATTATGCTCGAATTTATATTTTTTCCCATGGGAAAGGGTGGCACTTTCGATAATGGACGCATGACTCAATTTGTCCATAAACAGGCACCCGTTTCTATCAATGATCGGTGGAATCGCCCCGAGATTTGCCTGAAATCCTGTACTAAATACTACTGAATCTTCTTTTCCGGTGTAAGCCGCTATTCGTTCCTCAAGCTCTCTGTGTATTCCCAAATTCCCATTGAGTAAGCGCGAACCCGATACTCCAGTACCGTATTTTTCAATAGCTTTTATGGCAGCCGCTTTAACTCTTGGGTGATTGGTCAATCCCAAATAACTATTAGAACCGAACATTAGAATTTTCCGGCCATGCTCTGTCATCTCGACATCCTGAGCGGAGTCCAGCTCTCTATAGAACAGATAAATATCATTATCCTTCAAATAGTCCACCTGGGCACCTAAATGCTCAATCTTTTGACGAAGAAGATCCATTTCAACTTGTTGTTTCATGGATTGATTTGAATATGTTGAATTAATATGTGCAATTATTTATTTATATAATATTAGTTAAATCCTATTTTGCAAGGATACAAAACATTTTCATAATTCCTTATGGTAAGGGTAATTGTATTTTCATCCAAAACCAGGCCACCCATTTAAACGATAAATAGGCGAATACTACCCCACCTATTATGTCTACTGTATAATGACAATGCTGAATTAACAGCAAAATGGCCATTATAATGGTGAATATTCCAAAAATTACCCTAAGACCCGGACTATTCCAGGTTAAGAGCATAAAGATAAAAATTGTTGCCGTATGTCCGCTGAAAAATAAGTCTTTAAGGTTGGCTTTGTCACTATAAGCTATGGTTTCGAGTAGCGGATCTTGCAAAGCATAAATGTTTTCCGGAGCTTCCAAAGGTGTTGCATATAAACAAATATTTCGAAAATACTGCAGCAAGATCAACGCATGAATTCCTTTTAACAACAACCAGGGGGAACGAAGGCAATAAACTATAGTAATGAATGCACTGGAATACAAAATCAAAAAAATGAGATTCGAAAGATCCATAGATGGCAACCAATTCAATATATGATCCTCCAGATTGAAACCCGGACGGCACTCAATATATTCAAGAAATGGATTTAAATAGAATAGCAAAGGAATTATTGATACAATACTCATTAACATGGTTAGCCTGAACTTTTTCGTCTGCAGTTCCCATTGCCATACTTTGCCTGCATCACTAATATATTTATCGACAAATTGAATCATTAATAAAAATCTTAATTTGTAATTTTCAAATTAGAATTTCCCTGAATTACTTCTCTAAGGACATTTCAGCCTAAAATGATATGAAAATTTTCAAAGACCAGTTTAGTTTCACTTCATAATCCAGCCGGTAAATTGTTTGTACCTAGCATGATTATTGAAATGAATGTATTGATATAGATGAAGAATACAAGGTGCAAAGATACAAACCGAATCCATCAGAACAACAATCTTGCACTTGCTAACAACTTATTAATGAAATTTATATTAATAAACTTTTGATATTGATTGAATTCGACAGAATAAGTTGCCAGGATTAAGAACTAAATAACGAATACTTTCCATTCTATTTGAATACAAAAAATGTTATTGGGGCCAACGCAGCCATATTGGATATCCTAATATTCGCAATCTTCCAACTTCCTAACACAGCATAAATGACCAACGAATCATAAAATTCAAATGATCTGAACTTTGAAAAGAAATTTTATAACCAGTAATATACTTTTCCTTTCAGTGATTTCATCCCAAAATTGTCAGGATATGTAATTAGTTATGAAGTATTCTGTATTATTGTGGCCTGCTTTTCAAATTAGATTTTATTTTTGAATTAATTTTGATCCTTAAAATTGGTTTGAGATAAATAAATTACTGTGGAAGATAAAAAAACTGAAATTACTTATTTAGACCGGAATGAGCATCAATATGGTCCGGCACCGGCATGTTTTGATGTATTGAGAAATATCAATTCAATAACTCTTAGCGAATATTCAAGAGATCATACTCTCGGAATAAAAAGTCCGCTATCCCAGCGACTAGCCGATGACTATGGTGTTCATGAAAAAAATGTATTGCTGGGATTTGGAGGTGAAGACATCCTCAAACAAACCATCAACTGCTATATACAAAAAGGTGATAAAATCATGATCCCATCATATTCATGGTGGTATTACAAAAAAATTACAGAAGAAGTCGGCGGAGAAAAAATTGAATATCCTATAATGGAAGGCGAGGATTCCTTTTACTATGATATTGAAGGAATGCTGAGAATTTACAATGAAAACAAACCTAAATTGGTTTTGATCAGCTCCCCTAATAATCCAACCGGAAACCGGCTTGAAATTGATGAATTGAAAGCCGTTCTGAGCAAAATGCAAGATGCCGTTGTCGTCATTGATGAAGCATATTCCTTATTTTTTAATAGCGATAATTCACATCTGAAAGAAATCATCGAAGCTTTTCCTAATGTCATTGTGATCAGGACATTTTCAAAATATTACGGCCTTGCCGGAGTACGCATTGGTTTTGCATTGATTGGTAAAAACCACGAACAGTTTTCGATGTTTAATGCCCGCTACTTGGGATACAACAGGTTGTCTGAAAGCATCGCATTGGCTGCTCTGAATTCTCCTGATTATTATAATGACATTCGCGATAAAATGGCTGCCGACATCTTTATGTACAGAAATGAATTCAATAAGATTCGCGGGTTTAAAGCTTATAAAACTTACGCCAATTTTATTTTGGTAAAAATTCCGGTCGAATTGAAAGACGGTTTGAAAAAATACCTTACTGAACGAAATATGATTGTCAAATTTATGGCTGAAGATGGTCTCTATAATCATTTGAGAATAACCATTGGAACCCAGGAACAAAACAGCCGCCTTATGCAGATGATTAAATCGTTTCTGCTGGAAAACAATTATTCATGAGTTTATTATCAGAATATAAAAAGTCATTGAAAATACCTGAGGTTGAAGATTATTTTGACCTCTTTTTTTTTAGACCGCTTGCATTTCTTTTAGTAAAACTCATTTACCGTACATCCATTACTCCCAATCAGCTTACCATCACCGCTCTTGTTTTCGGATTTATTTCAGCGTTCATGTATGCGAAAGGACTTCCAAACGGATTCATTCTCGGTGCGTTCTTCTTTCTGCTCTACAATATATTCGATTGCAGTGATGGTCAACTTGCGCGATTGAAAAAAAATGGAACTCATGCAGGCCGGATCATAGACGGGATTGCGGATTACCTCGCTACTGGTGCTGTTTTCATTGGCATCGGAATTGGATTTGCAAATCATCAGGAGAATCCCGGATATTGGTGGACTCTTATCGTTCTGATGGGATTGAGCAGTGTAGTTCAGGCTGTACTTGTAGATTACTACCGCAACCGGTTTTTAGATTATGTACTTCAAAGAAAAAGTACATTTGAAGAGGAATTGAATTCTTATCGTGATGAATATAAAGCACTGGAAAGTCAAAAAAACAAATGGCTGGATAGATTAATTATTGGTATTTATCTAAAATATTGTGCTTTTCAGGCCCGGTTTACCACCAAAGAAAAAAAAGATAATTCTTTTAAAGTTACTCCTGAAGAATATTATAGGAAAAATAAAATGGCCATGCGTTTTTGGGTGTTCACCTGCTCATCTTCTGAAATTGCAATCCTGATTATTTGTTCTGTTTTCAACCGCCTCGATCTCTTTTTGTGGATCATCCTCATTGGATTCAATGGACTGTCCGCGGTAATGTGGGTGGTTCAACGCAACATTGACAAATCACTTAAACCGGTAATCTAAATGAAAGCGGTAATCCTAGCAGCTGGAATTGCCTCCAGACTGCGACCATTGACAGACCATACTCCGAAATGTTTACTAAAGGTCGGTTCTAAAAATATTCTTGCTCTAACACTTGACAACCTCATTGCAAATCAAATTCATGAAGTGATCATTGTCACCGGTTACCTTGAGCATATGATCAAAGATTTTATTTACAGAGAATACAGCCAACTCAAAGTACAATACATTCACAACCCTTTGTATGATTCCACGAATAATATTTATTCCCTGTGGTTAATTAAAGATCACATTCTGGGAGAAGACATGTTACTCATGGACAGCGACATCATTTTTGAACAAGAAATCATTACCAAACTACTCGATTCCGGATTTGACAATTGCCTGGCTTTAAAAAAACACGAAGTTCATGATGAAGAAATTAAATTGAAAGTAGATGATACAGGACGGATTCTTGAAATCGGAAAAGAAGTTGTTCCCAGAGAAGCCATAGGGGAATCTATCGGCATCGAAAAATTCAGCGCCAAACTGGTCAAAACATTATTTAACCAACTCGATCATATGATGCTGAGCGAGAAAAAAGTCAATGTCTTTTACGAGGCCGCATTTCAGGAACTCATTGATGCAGGTGAGCAGATCTATATAGTCGATGTCACAGCAAACCGATGCATGGAAATAGATACTGCACAAGATCTTGAATCGGCAAATAATTTAATTTCGGATTCATATTAATTACGCATTATTCAATTTGATTTGATTAGTAACCTCATCATTATTTCAGCAATCGGTATTCTCGTCGGTTTTATTTTATCCATTCCTGCTGGTGGGCCTACAAGCATTGTAATCATCACCAGTGCCTTAAATGGAAAAACGCGTAAAGCAAATCTGGTTAATTTAGGAGCATGCTTTGCAGA
>JBGAWX010000103.1:0-11039 GCA_044227375.1 Saprospiraceae bacterium | reverse complement strand
GAGCTTCTTCAAATTGATCATCAAGTTTTAATGCCGTTTCGAAATCCTGTTTTGCTTTTGCCTTTTCTCCTGATTTTAAATAACACAATCCTCTTTGATAATAACTTGTCGGTTCTGAAGGATTGATCTGTACAGAAATTGCAAAGTGTTCAATAGCCTGCGGGATAGAATCCATGCTTTTATACAACATCCCTAAATTAAAATAAGCAGGTTCATAGGAAGGAAAGCGCATACAAATTTCTTTATATAACTTTAATGATTCATGAGTTTTTCCCAGTTCATTGAGTGCATATGCTTTATTATGCCAGGTTTCTTCATCCAGGCTGTCCATTCGGATTGCATTGTCATAATAAGATATCGCTTTTGGGTTTTTGAGTTCAGTAAGCACATCTCCCAAACGAATCCAGGCTTCTCTCAAATCCGGATTGATATCTACCGCTTTTTGGTATGAATTGACGGCTCGGCCCGTATCCCCCATTTCATAAAAGATATGTCCGGCAAGATAATATCCAGATGCGTTTTGCGGATCTCTCATAAATAATTTATCCAAAGTCGCCAATGCGGACATGTGTTGTTTGAGGATGAGCTTCAATCTTGCCGATTTTAAAATCGTTTCATAATCATTGGGAAAATAATTCAGGGCCCTTTCCATCCATTGCATTGCGGATTTTGAATCGACATTCAATAAATACGCATCTGATAAAAGATGGTAATATTTCGGTTTGTTTGTAGAATCTATAGAAATTGCTTTTTTTAAATCTGCAATCGCGGAATCATAGGATTCAGATTTAATGAAATAACCGGCTCTTTTGAAATACAAAGAATCATTATCCGGATTGTTTTCAATCCATTGATTGAATTGATCCAATGTGGGATCAGCTTGATTTGTTAAAGAAGTATTCTGTTCCACTTTGTTTTTACAACCTTGCAACACAATGAGCAGTAAGAATGTAAAAGCGGTGGCAATGATGTATACCAGTTTCAATGTTATTTAATTTTATTTAGTGTTTTGATAAAGTATAAATTTAAGGTATCTTATCCAGAATTTTTTTGAAAAATTATTTTTAATAAAGTATGCAATATCACAACTTTATCTCCTCGAAGCGTTTTGAATTCCTACAGCCTACAGCCTAATGTCCACAACCTTCCTCGATTTCCTGCTTCGCTCTGCCGCAAAACCCATGAGGTGACTTTCAATGGATGCATCAATCGTTGAGGTAAGCAAGCCTGCATCATGCTGAGCCACTGCCTGAACCCAATCCCTCATCAGTCGTGCATCACCACCGCCGTGACCATGTTTTTGATAAATGCCATCTTCAAACGATTGAGAATCCCATTTCGTAACCACCCCGGTACGAAAATCAGTATGTACAAATTGTTCCATATCGCCGGTTAAATCGCCCATGCTGCCCATCACTCTGGTGCGTCTGCCATGATAGGAAGTAAACGCTTCCATGTTGAAACTTGCCGTAATTCCATTTTCAAATAATAAACTCATCACATAATGATCGCATTGATCATTGTCCATTTTGTAAACACACCGTCCGTAATTTGTAGTTTTCAAATAATTCATGATGGCATCCGGATGCAATTCTTTTTGTTCCGGTAAATCAAATACATAAGTATAGGTACGTTCTCTCAAATAAATTTTCATTGCGGAATATGGACAAGTGGATTCGATTGAGCAACCTTCATTGCAACGTGGCGTACTTCCTGATGGCGCATTGCCTTTATGAAACCATTTTAGATTTCCAAATGCTGCTACTCGAACGGATGGTTTTCCTACCAGCCATCTCATGATGTCAAGATCATGACAGGACTTTGCTAATATAATGGGAGTGCTTGTGTTGCTGTTGTGCCAATTGCCGCGCACAAACGAATGCGCCATATGAATGTGTTGTATCGGTTCGAAATGTTGAATGCTTATTAATTCTCCAATGGAACCATTATGTATGAGTTCTCTGAGTTTAATAAAATAAGGTGCATAGCGTAGCACATGACAGAGTCCAACGATTCGTCCGGTTTTTTTGGTTTTCGCTAAGATGTCGCGACATTCTTTTTCAGTTTGAGCCATGGGCTTTTCAAGCAAAACATCATAACCCATTTCAAGGGCTTTCATGCAGGGCCCGTAATGCAGATGATCCGGAGTAGTAATAATAATTGCATCAGCAAATTTTGGTTTTTGAAAAACGTGTTCCCAGGTAACAAAGCGATGTTCATCTTTAATGGAATGCCGGGAAGCATATCGTTGATTTCGCAGTGGTATGGGTTCTGCCACTCCTACAATTTTAATTTCTTCAGGATGATCATAGGCGTAATTTCCATACACATTGCCACGGTTTCCTGCTCCAAGTGTTATCGCGGTAACCGGATTGGACAAGGATATGTGCCGGGGATCGGGAATTTCACCCAATAATTTTTTCAAGTCGGGAATTGAAAGTACAGAAGTGCCTGCAGTCAATCCTAAAAGTTTTAAAGCATCACGTCGGGAGTAGGAATTTGACATTCTATTTTATTGATAAAGGTAACGAAAAACCAAGAAAATGGTCTATCCGTTCAATTGCAATGAATACATGACGATGAATAAATGGATTGCGCAAACCATTTTACAAAAAACGAATAAGCTTACTTACCTGATAGACGGATCGATTGCTCTTGCTTTATTTTTAAACGATTCCGCTTTCGCAGGGTCGCCCATGCGTTCATAGACCAGTCCCAAATTAAACAGCACTGAAGCATTTTTGGGATCAATGCTCAAAGCCTTGGTATATGACTGTATGGCATCCTCGTATTTATTCATGAAGGTGAAGGTTGTCCCCAGATTTTTATAAGCATCCGCATATCCCGGATGCAATTGAATGGCCTTTTGAAAACTGAGTACAGCTTCATCATAGCGTTGTTGTTGAAATTGCGCAGCACCCAAATTATAATAGTTAAGATAAGAATTCGGACTCAGTGAAATTGCGAGTTTCTGAAAGTATTCAGCCGAATCATATCGTTGAGCACGAAAATATAAATTGCCAAGGTTTCCCATTCCATCTACATTAGCCGGATTCTTGCGAATGCCGGTTCTATAAAATTCAATGGCTTTCTGAGGCATCTTCATGTAATTGTAGAGTTCGGCAATCGCGTTGTACAGGATGAAATAATTTGAATCTATTTTAATTCCTTTCTGCAATTCCTGCATTGCATGATCAAGTCTTGCCTGTTGTTTCGCCGGATCCCCTTTTTGCTTTTTTACATCTTCCAACACGGCGAGTTCATAGAAATATTTCATTTTTACATTATCCGGAACCGTCATGATGTCCTTTGAAAATAAACTTAAATTGGACTTCCAATCCTGGTTTCGTGAATAGGTTTTATAACTCAAGCCCAAGATTGCAAGGATATAAAGACAAGTACATGTTGCGGTACGCCATGATTGAAAAAATTTATTAAAGGATTCTTTTACAGAATTCAGGTCTATGCACGTATTCAATAAAAATATTACGGCGATGCAGAGCCCCAAGGAAGGTTGATACATAAAACGATCGGCCATGGTGGATCCGAGTAAAAATAAAAAGTTGGAAACCAATGCAATCGTCATCAGGAAAAAAAAGATGCCGTATGAGAACAGATTGTTTTTATTAAAATTCCTGATGGCAAAATATAAGACAATACCAATGCTCACTAAAGCCAACAATGCAAAAGGATTGTAAAAATCAAGCAATGGAACTTGATTGTAGGAATAGTCAGAAGCCAGGACTGTGGGTACAAAAAATTTGAACAGGTAGAGGCCCAGAATATAAATTGCCGTTGCATATTGCTGCATGAAATTTTTTGCACCTGCAAGACTATTGTCCTGTACCGGAATTTTTATGGATTGGTAAACAGAGCCCAGCATCATCTGTTTGGTAAACAAATAAGTAAGTACGCTGGCAATTGCTAAAATGCTAATCGTCCAAATTTCCTTTTTGCCCGGAGCACTAAAAATGTATATGGTGAATGGAATGATGACTGCATAGGATAATGCAGTTTCTTTGGAGAACAATGCCAAACAGTAAAGTCACAGCGAATGAAAAAACGGGGGATTGATTAGTGGATATGCGTTTAACGAAGAAAAACAAAACGACTGCTGTGAATGCATAAAGCAGTACATTCATCCAATGACCTGTTGCAGGATTTCCGGGAGCCAACTCCCATTCAATTGCAAACATGATTAATGACAAGGGCCTGTACACGCCACCGGTCTGATCGCTCATGCCATGCCAGTAGGAACTCGACAAAATGTCGTGAAATCCTCCGAAACCTTTTTGTACAAATTTGTTTCCGTTAATTGCCGCGAAGTCATCCATCACATATCCATGATTTAATGTATTGCTGTATAAACCAAATGCGATGATGGCTAAAATTCCAGCCATCCATAAATTGTGACCGGATTTCTTCTCTGTTGTAATTTGGACTGTTGATTTGGATGGTTTGAGTTTGGGCTTTTTCATGTTTCCATATTGGATGAGATATTCAAAGGTAAATATTTTGTAATATGGGCTTATATAAATCGGAATTAAAAATTAAGAGTTGCAACCAGGCATTATGGAATGAAGATTTGATTTGAATCCGGTAAAAATAAAGTTAAATAAAAAAGCCGGTCTACTTACGCATACCGGCTCGCTTCATACCTTTTCTGAATATTGAAAAAAATCTTTAATGGTTTACCATAAACCGTTTTATTATTTGTCCTCCTGAATTGTTAAAGATGATAATGGAATAAATCCCAGCTGGCCAATCTCCCACAGAAAAGTTAAATTCATTTCCCGCTTTGCGATCCACACTCTTCAATACCATTTTGCCATGGTTATTGTATATTTCGTAATCGGTGAGTTCTGCCGAATTGCTGATGACACTTATTTGGTTGGAAGACGGATTGGGAAACAGGTCAACATGAAATGCAGGATTCAATGGTTCTCTAATCTTTAAGTCTCCCGAATTTTTGTACTCAAGAATTCGCTTTTCATTTTCTTCGCAATCCTTTGCACAATGCAGTTGCACCGGAGTGAAAGCAAATGGTTTCGGATCATTTTCTGGTAACGCGGCAACCGCTCCATTCATCAGGATGCAATAGTCTTCCACTTCACCGTATAGTGGCGAACTGCAGGGACTAGCAGGATATCCTGAGAAGGACATTATAACCCTCATGCGGGTTTGTTTAGACGGCAAGAATTGTGGCATGGTGAGTGTGGCACACATGGTTGTTGTACCAAATCCATAGACTACTTCTTCGGTTACCGGATCAAAAAAGCCATCAGCATTGAAGTCAATCCAGATTTTCCAATATACATTATAAGTATTGGTGAGAAATCCAGGCGTTACACAAATCGGATAGGTTTGTCCTGCGTTGATTTTGCCACAGGCTTTGTTGAAATATTTATAACCGCCATTATCTCCGGTGATCGTATCGATTCCTGCAAACTCCACTCTGTTGATAAACATGTAGGTACTGTTGAGTGCTTTGGCTTTGCAGTAAATACTTTCTTTTTCGCAATCCACAAAAATATTGAAACTGCAGGTATCGGATTTTCCGTCCTTTTGTACAGTGTATGATATTTTATTATTTCCACATGGCAGAAGGTCTCCTTGTTTGGCACCTCCTATTTGTGTCATTTCGAAACAACTGATTTCGCAAATGTATTCGCGGTTTACGGAACCGTTTTGATCATTCCAGCTACCATCAGGCAACAATTCGATGTAGTCTTCATTTCCGTTTGCATTATTAGGTTGACCAGGCAACCAACTTGTAAATGAAAGTGCGGTATTATCCAACCAAACAAATCGTCCTTCCTGAACTTCATCGGTGCCACCAAGCCATGCGGTTTGACCGTTTAGTTTGGATGCAAGAAATTTATTTTCTTTTTCTGAATTGATTATTGCAAGTCGTCCTCCAAGTTGCTCGCAGATGTATTTCGAAGTACCCCAATTTGCAGGGCCCGTAGAACAGAAGTATCTGTGTCCATCCAATTCACCCATGTAAATAAATCCGGGGATGAAATCCTTGCATGGCGAACAGTGTTTAACCTTTGGTGTATTCCAATCTACAATTGCGCCATTTATGAATGGATCAGTACGGATCACCGTGGTATCATCAGGACAATAAATTCCTATTTCGGTTCCTCTTACCGTGATGTCGAAACTATCTTTCGTTACAAGTCCGCAAAGATCTGTTGCCGTATAAACTATTGTTGTAGTGCCTTCGCTGAATCGCGAACCCGGTCTGTAATTAAAGGTGAAACTGTTTAAGCCGCAATTATCCACTGCAATAGGGTGTATCCAGAAAACCGGAGCGTTGCATACCCCTTTTGCATTTACGGTTAGATCTGCAGGCATGTTTTGAATTCTAGGTGCTTCGGTATCTTTGATATCGATGATTTGTTTGCATTCAGTTCTCAGCGAACTGATAAATGGATCAATTGCAATCCATGTTCTTTCCAATTTGATCACTCCCGGACAACTTCCTGTTGAAATAATCCTGTCAGAATAACTGACTACAGGATCCGAACAATCTGCTTTTCCGGGTTCTGCGGTAGCACTTCCGGTTATTGCAGGATCTGTACCCAGTCCCGGGCATGAGGTGTAATCAGCGGGACAGTGAATGATCGGATTTCTATCACAACATTTTTCAGTTACCGTAATAAAAAACCAACATGAAGCTGTGTTTCCGCAATTGTCAGTTGCCGTATAAACTACACGAGTTACCCCTTTGGTGAAAGTATCTCCTGGCTTATGTGTTGCACTTATATTTTTTATTCCACATTGATCCGTCACGACCGGCAAAGTCCATGAGACTATTGCATCACAATTGTATTGCGGATCAATAGTGACATCCGGAGCGCAGGAAGTAAATACCGGAATGTTGGCATCTTCCAGGGTGATCTGTTGCATACAAATGGTGACTGCATTATTTTTTGGATTCACTGCTTTCCAGGTTCTTTGAATGATGGTTCTGCAAGGATCCGATGAGATGATGCTGTCAGTATATGTGATGACCGGTTGTTGACATGCTGGTTGAAATGGATCTGCAACAGCGCTGCCGGTGACTGAGGTATCAATACTGCTTCCGGGACAAGCACTGTAATCTGAAGGACATTGAATGACAGGAGGATTGTTGCAACAGTTTTCTTCGACGGTAACCAGAAATTCGCATTTGGCGGTATTGCCACAAGCATCCGTTGCAATGACCACTACTCCGGATACTCCCAAAGTAAAACGATATCCTGAAGGAACTGAAGTAGTCACCACAGGAGTACCGCATTGGTCAATGGCTACAGGATCATTCCAGAATACTTCTGCCAGGCAGTCATCATTGGATTGCACGGTAACATTGTGTGGACATATGGTGATGCTGGGGGGAGCATCATCTTTTAATATTATTTTTTGAATGCATGAACTGGTCAGGCTTGCATTTTGCGGATCAGTAGCGGTCCAGGTTCTTTGCACTTCAAGGTAACAATTGATGTATTTGATTATTGAGTCTTTATAGCTAATTGATGGTTGCGCACAATGGACATCACCTGGTGTTGCAGTGGCCATTCCCGTGGTTGATGGTTCTACTGAAGCAGATGGACAGCCAACAAAATCAGAAGGACAGGTCAACACCGGAGGATTTTGACAACAGTTTTCGAGAACAGTAATTGTAAACTGACACGTTGAGGAGTTTCCGCAGTTGTCACTTGCTGTAATTACTACAATGGTTTGTCCTAAAGGAAAAGTGGATCCTGAAGAAACCGAAGATGTAATGTTTACGTGCAAACAATTGTCAGTCGCAGCAGGAGGATTCCAGCTTACTATGGCGTTGCAATCATTGCCGGATTGAACAGTAACATCCGGAGGACAGGATGTAATTACAGGAGCAATTTTATCTTCGAGTTTGATGGTTTGAATGCAAGTTGAAAATAAATTGCTTTTATCCGGATCCGTTGCTTTCCAGGTTCTTTCGATAATGGTTTCGCAATCGCTTATGCTTAAATAAGTATCGGAAAATCTTAACTTCGGAGTTTTACAATGCGCAGTTGCTGCAGATGAAGTTGCCATTCCTGTAATCACTGGATCCATTGAACTTCCAGGGCAAGCATTATAATCAGGTGGACAATTTATAATGGGTGGAGTGTTGCAGCAATTTTCTTCAACGATTACCAGAAATTCACATTTCGCGGTATTGCCACAAGCATCCGTTGCAATGACTGCAACTGCTGAAGTACCAACCGTAAATTTCCATCCGGAAGGAACGGAACTGACGATGGTTACAGGTCCACAATTATCAATAGCAAATGCATTTGGCCAGGTAACGGTTGCAGTGCAATCTTCTTCTGATTGAACTGTAATGTTTGAAGGACAAATGATAAATACCGGAGGTGTTACATCCTGTAGTTTAATTTTTTGTACGCAAACTGACAATTGAGTCGGATCATCCGGATCAATAGATAACCAGCTTCTTTCTATTTCGGTAGTACATGCTGTGGATACCAAAATTTTATCCACGAAGGTGACCAGTGGTTCTTTACAATTTGGAGAAGATTTTATTGCGGTGGCTCTTCCTGTTATAGTGGGTTCTATACTTGTGCCCGGACAAGAAAAATAATCTGGTGGACAAGTGAGTATTGGTGCTGTACAACAATTTGAAAGAACTTCCAATACAAAACTACAACTGGAAGAATTGCCACACACATCTGTTGCCGTGATGACAATTTGATGGCGACCAATTGCAAAATCGCCGCCATTAGGATGTGACGAGCTTACCGTAAAATTTCCACAGACATCAGTTACTGATGGCATGATCCAGGTGAATTGACTTTTGCATTTTGAATTGCTGAGAATGGAAGTATCTCTTGGACAATTTGTAAAAACAGGAGCAAGAGTATCCAGCGTACTCAGATATTGAATGCAGAAGGATTTAAGTGATGAATCATCAGGATCCGTTGCGGTCCAGACTCTTTGAATTAATTTTGATCCGGGGCAGTTGCCCGTTTTTAACACATTATCGGTATATGCTATAATGGGAATGCCACATTCCGGATTTGCAGGTTGCGCCGTTGCAGATAAACTGACAATGGGTTCTGTTGAAGAACCCGGACATGCATTGTAATTTGGAGGACAATGAATGATGGGCGCATGATTGCAATTCAGTGAGGATTTAGCCTTAATGACGTCTTCCTGAGCATTTGTGTAGAATGGATTTCCTAATAAAAGGACTGCAATAGCTATAAAGCTCAGCAGGGGGTAATTGTGCTTTTTCATAATCAGAGGGTAAGTATGTATGAAGAAAATCTCTTGAGTGTTGAGGATGGAAAGTAAATGCTACAATGAGATTTTGAATCCTGTGTTATCGTACCGAAAAGAGAAATTGAGAATGGGTGTTATTAAACGAAGCGTAAATGTAAACCGGAATTGGCGAATGAAGCAAATATTTATTTATAAAAATTACATTATCAATTTAACAAATTCGAAAACAGTTATTGTACTGTTTACTACATTCAGAAAAAAAGTGTATGGATGCAAAATATTCAACGGAGATTATTTCATTTCCGGATTTACTCTGAATTTGTAGAGAATCAATTTATCCACCACAAGATCTTCTTCCAGCACAAACCCGAGTTGGCTAAGCCTTTTGAATAATTTTTCCTGAACAGAGATGGCATTTATGTATTGTTTGTTGCCCTCAATGAGAAATGGATCGGGCACGAGGAAAAACAATCTTCCATTTCTGCGAAGATTTTCTTTTAACGATCGGATGTATTTTTTTTCTTTTACAAAAAATTCAGGAATGCTTCTTATGATGATCCGATCTGCTTTTTCTTGTTCTTTATGACTGGATTCCCAATCAAAATAATTTATCTTGTTTTTTGAGCCGGCATTCATTGGATTGGTAGAATCTTGTTCTACATCTGAGATGATTTGAAAATTTATTCCGAATCTTCCGGCATGCACTTTTAGATTATTGTAGATATGGTATGCAATCTTAGCGATAGTGTAATCCGATGCCCCAATAATGAGAATGGTTTCGTCATCCTGGATATTGTAAAATGCCAATTCTTTGAAGAACTTCGAATCCTTTTTTATTTTAAAGGGATATTCATCTTCCAGAACATCCAGCCTGAAGCAGTTGATCATTTCGATGTTTTCATCATAAACACGAAGAATATCGATATTGAATTGTGTGAGAATGCTGTTGTCGCCATACATCTTGCTGAGAAATTTTAAATTGTATTTTGCAAAATTGGATTCAGAATTATAAAGGCTTGGTAAAAAATTTTCAAACTCTGATGACTTTTCATCCCAATTTACTTTTTTATTTTCCAGACTGATCAATCCCAGGACGATCATGCCATTGCTGTCTTTTTGCATGAGCTCTGCCCGATATTTGCTGATGCCTTTGATGACTTGTTGAGTAAAACTGCTGTCAGGTTGGGCTAATAGGAAATTAAATTCCAGGAAGAGATAGCAGAATGTGAATGCCATTTTCATGTTTGAGAAATGATAAACAAAAATACTTAGAAATGAGATTAGAATTAATATCTGATTTTATCAATATAGTTAAATTTGCTTTATAAATACACCCTAAATGACACACCAACAGATCATTCCTAGCGAAGTGATTGTTCAGAAAATTTACTTTTTGAGAAACCAAAAGGTAATGCTTGATAAAGATCTTGCAGATCTCTTTGGAGTCAAGTCCATTTGACTCAGAGAGCAAGTAAAGAGAAATCAAGAAAAATTCCTATCACATTTTATGTTTCAACTTAATGATCAAGAAGTAGAAATCATGGTATCGCATTTTGCGATACCATCGCGTAGACATCTTGGTAGATCATTGCCTTATGCATTTACAGAGTTCGGGATACTGATGCTGGCGAATGTGCTTAAGAGTGACAAAGCAACTCAAATGAGTATTTTTATTATTGAAATATTTGTCAGGTTAAGAGAATTACTACATTTTAATAAGGACCTTTTGCAAAAGTTAGAACAGATCGAAAAGCAGGTAATCGAAAGTAAAGAAGATATAGATATGA
>JBGAWX010000102.1:0-11040 GCA_044227375.1 Saprospiraceae bacterium | reverse complement strand
GAAATACACCAGATCATAAGATTGCTTTGCTGCAAAATCTTGCCAGGAAGATTTCATTTTGTGTAAGTAAAATTCGGGATGAATTGCCAATTGAACATTCCATGGGCTGGTGTGCAACAACATAAAATCAGGATCATGTTTACTTCCTGTAAGGATTTCGGAATAATTCAATTTACCTACAAGTTCTTCAACCAGAGGATCGACCTCTATGGCATCATATTGAATTGAGGATGCATGAATTCTAGAATGCAACAAACTGAGATAGGCATTTAGTCCCGTACCAAAACCAAATTCAAAGATCTTGATTGGACCTTGTGAATCTTTGAAGCATTCCAGTCCATACTTGATAAAGACGTGTTTACTTTCGGTAATTGCCCCATGAATGGAATGAAAATGTGAATCGTGCAAAGGATCATATACAGTATGTGATCCATCATTTGTGAGTACTATTTTTCGATTGAGCATAAACTAAAAGACCAGTCTTCAAATCTGAGACTGGCCTTTTTGGCATTTCTTAATTACTACTACTTAGAAGAGACTCACGAGGGCCTCCAGAACAAAAGCCAATAAATTAATTACACTCTTGGTCAAAGAAAAATCATATGGACAACCATAACCCCTGCTACAAGAAGTGAGAGAAACTAAGGCAAGAAAACCCATGGCTTTCGAAATACCTGATACTTTTAAATTTTTCATGTAAACCAGTTTAGAAATGATCGAATGTCTTGAAAACGGAGAGCAAAGATAAATTATTTCTCAAAAATAAACTAAGTTTACATCATATTATAATTAAATTTAATGTATAGAATACATCTAATAGCGATTGGTGGCAGCATTATGCACAATCTTGCCCTGGCATTGGCACAAAAGGGATTTCAAATCAGTGGGAGTGATGATCAAATTTTTGAACCAGCACGAAGCCGGCTTGCCCAGGCCGGATTATTACCTGATCGGGAAGGGTGGAATCCGGATAAAATTGATCATTCTATTGACTTAATCATTCTGGGCATGCATGCAAAAAAGGACAATCCGGAACTCCTTAAAGCGATTGAATTGGGAATACCGGTTCAATCATTTCCCGAATATATTGGCCATATTTATAAGGATAAAACACAAATAGTTGTTACCGGAAGTCATGGAAAAACAACGACAACAGCTATGCTGATTCACGTATTTCAAAAATGCAAGATGGATTGCGATTATCTCGTCGGAGCGCAACTTGAAGGATTTCAAAACATGGTTTCCATTACAAATGCACCCTACGCTATAATTGAAGGCGATGAATACCTCAGTTCATGTCTCGATGATCAACCAAAATTTAACCATTATGAACCTGAGATCAATATCATCACAGGGATTGCATGGGATCATTATAATGTGTTTCCGACTTTTGATTCCTATACTCAGGTATTTAAAAATCGAGTGGCAACAATGAAGCCCAATTCGCATGTAGTGTACTTTGATGGCGATCAGGATTTGCTCAAGATCATTTCAACGAATGGACGCCATTTGTCCAAGCACCCTTACCATGAGGCGAGTTATCAAATAGAAAATGATCAGGTGTACTTGATTCACAACAACAATAAATATCCGATGCAAATCTTTGGCAGACATAACATGCAAAATGTTCAAGCAGTTATTGAAGCCGCGGCAATACTAGGATTGGACCTCGACCAGGTAGCCCATGCTTTAACCAGTTTCAAAGGTGCTGCCAAACGAATGGAATTAATTTCATCAGATAAACATCAAATGCGCTACCGAGATTTTGCACATGCCCCTTCAAAAGTAAATGCCACTTTGCATGCTGTAAGAGAACGTTACCCTGATAAGAAAATTCTTGTGGTTTTGGAACTTCACACTTACAGTAGTTTGAATAAAGAATTTTTACCGCAATACAAAAATTCCACAGATGGTATAGACAAAGCAATCATCTACTATGATGAAAAAGCTATGGAAATAAAGAGAATGCCATCTCTGGATCCGGAATTTGTAAAATCTGCTTTTAATAATTCTGACTTGTTAGTTTGTGGAAATGTTAAAGAACTTGAACGTATAGTTCATGAGATCCAAGGTGATTATCAGCTGCTTTTATTTTTGGGTTCGGGACAATTTGGAGGAATGGATCTGACCAAACAAAATTAAAATTTAAAATTGCACATTTGTTCATCGAATATTTACCAATTCGCATCGCATTTTTTCTTTTTTTATTTATCCATCAGCAGCCTGAGTTCGGCGGTCAATTGTATTTTTTATTCTATTTTTGCAGGCTATTTTAAAAATCTATGGCGCGAATAATTAACCTTAGGGATGCTCTAAAAGAAGCCATGAGCGAAGAGATGCGAAGAGACCCAACTGTATTTCTGATGGGAGAGGAAGTTGCGGAATACAATGGAGCATATAAGGTAAGTAAAGGCATGCTTGATGAATTCGGCCCCAAACGAGTTATCGACACCCCGATTGCAGAATTAGGATTTGCAGGAATAGGGGTAGGTGCCGCCATGAACGGTTTGCGACCGATCATTGAATTCATGACCTGGAATTTTGCGGTGCTCGCATTTGACCAGATTGTCAATAATGCAGCAAAAACTTTATCACAATCAGCAGGACAATTCAATTGCCCTATAGTATTTAGAGGCCCAAGCGGTGCGGCAGGGCAGCTGGCGCAACAGCATAGTCAAACATTTGAAAGCTGGTTGGCTAATGTTCCCGGATTAAAAGTGATTTCAACTATCGATCCATATGATTCTAAAGGATTGTTAAAATCAGCCATCCGCGATGATGATCCGGTCTGTTTTATGGAATCTGAATTGTATTACGGCTTGCAGGGAGAAGTTCCGGAAGAAGAGTATTTAGTTGAAATTGGAAAAGCAATTATCCGGAAACCAGGAACCGATGTTACCATTGTTTCGTACAATAAGATGATGGAAGTCTCCAAACAGGCAGCAACAGAACTAGAAAAAGAAGGAATTCATGCTGAGCTCATTGACTTAAGAACTATACGGCCCCTGGATTTTAAAACTATAGTTGAGTCGATTAAAAAAACCAACCGATTGGTTGTTGTTGATGAAAGTTGGCCGTTTGCCAGCATTTCTTCAGAAATAGCTTATACAATCCAAAAACACGCATTCGATTATCTGGATGCCCCCATTACACGTGTTAATGCAGCCGATACTTCATTGGGTTACGCCCCAACACTTGTTCAGGAGTATATGCCAAATGCAGAGAAAGTAATAAAAGCGGTAAAAGAAGTCATGTATATCAAAAGATAGTGAATTTTTGATAAAATATTAATACAAAAAAAAGGAGCGAAAATGAATTCGCTCCTTTTTTAGTTTTTACAAAAATTAAAATTGAATATCCTGAATTCTGATATTATCTGATTATTGAGAATGTCTTCACATGTTTGGATTCACCGATAAAAACATTAATGAAATACATTCCGCTCTGATAAGACTGGATATTTATTGGATATACAGTTTCATTATCCTCAGAAATTGCAATTTGTCTGCTTAAAATTTTCTGTCCAACACTATTGTATAAATAAATCCGAACCTGTGAGGTTTCATGAACAGGCCATTGAATGTACAAAATGTCTTGTGCCGGATTCGGATAAATATTCAATTCTCCATCGAATAATCCTGAATGATCCCCGGTTTCAAATTCTTCTGCTTCAGCATAACCAAAATTGTCTGATGCAAATCCACTTAATGCCTGACCACAGTTCGCATTACCACATGAACCTAAATAATCGCCATGCGCAATATGAGCTGCCATTCCTGAATAAGGGATACAAAGTGTATTCGGATTATTTGGATTGCCCGGAGGTATGTGACAAACATAAACTTTATTGTTTCCGCATTTCCATGCAGCAATGATTTGATTGTAAGCTGGAGGATACTTGCAATCAGGCTTTCCATCTCCATTATTGTCAATTTTGTCATTTCCACCAGGACAAACATCACAGGCATCCCCAACTCCATCACAATCGGTATCAGGACCAATTACTGTAAATATCTTAGTGCATGAGACTGGAGCAGAACAAGAGCTGGTTACAGTCCAGGTGACTGTTTTACTTCCACCATCTTTACTAGGAGCACTTCCGCCATTATTGCTAATTGCTCCATTGCAACCTCCGGTAAATGTTGCACTTGCCAACCAGGCATTGTAAGAAGAATTTATGGCAGCTTGTGTTTGACATAGATTTTCAGTTTTATTCGATGGACAATTTAAAACAACTGCAGGAGCCATTCCAACTGTAAAAGTTGAAGCGCACTCATCATGATCTATACAATAACCTTCAGCATTGTCTGCAATTAAAGTAAAACTTAAACTTCCACCGCAACTCAAATCAGTCAATGAAGGAATGCTCGCAATATTACTTATTGGATTACAACCACCACTTACACTGAATCCAGCTTTCCATGCATTATATGCATTTGTTATGGCAACTGCACTACTGCATGCCGGTAAATTAGGATCGAAAGGGCAGGTAACAACTAAATCTAATGCTTCCTGTACTGTAAAAGTTGCTGTGCATTCTGCATGATCCTGACAACCATCAGGACCATTGTCTGCTGTATAGGTAAAACTCAATTGGCCACCACAGTCCAATATTCCGAGTTCCGGAATTAAATTGATGTTTGTACCAACATTACATCCTCCTGCAAAACTAAATCCTGATACCCAGGTGTTATAGGCAGCTAAAATATCTGCTGAACTTGTACATGCCGATAAATTAGGATCTGCAGGACAGAATACTACTAAGTCCTCAGCGGGTTCTATTGTAAATACTGAAGAACATGTTTTCGGATTCTCACATAAACTGGTAACTGTCCATGTAACAGTTTTACTTCCTCCACAACCACTTGGTACACTTCCTCCATCATTGCTGAGGGCACTATTACATCCACCTGAAAAACTTGCTGATGACAACCATAAAGCATATGCATCATTAATAATTGTTTGATCAGTGCATGCTGGAATTGATTGGTTTAGTGGACAGGAGATACTCACCGCTGTGCCCTCACAGGATCCGGGTACAGGTTGGAAGCCTGTAGTAGATACATCGTTATCCGTTCCATTTATCAACCAGGGTGAATAAATCACAGCTCCCAAATTCTTAGTTGCAATTGATCCAGCATTAAGGGTTCCGTGCCAATTGCACGTTGCATCCACAGTTGGTACCATTAGATTTACAACAGACGCAACCATATTGGTAAAACTGTTTTCATGAATTTCAACGGTAGCCGCACCAGCATTATCTTCTATTAAGACACCAATTGCATCGGTATTGCCTTTATGATCAATCAGGTTATCGATAAAATTGTTTGTAACAAGAGCACCAGGCGTTTCACCTTCTAATCCGACACCATGCGCCCAAAGTCCTTCCAGCACAAAAATCTCATTATTATGAACAATAGGACTAATTGCTTTGCCAATGCCTGCTTTCGCTCCAACATTAATTAGTACTCCATAAGCTCCTTTACCACCATCTGTGAAAGCTTTTGTACATGCAGAGATATGATCTATCGTATTCCCTTCTATGGTCAAATCAGAAACATCGAATGGGGCATCTGAAAAACCTGCGCCAATTGCAACAGCACTTCCGTTATTACTTTTAGCTGATCCTCCTGATAGCGAAGTGTTTTCTCCTCCACGAATGTGATTCACACAATTGTTTAGAATGTTGACGTTGGTAATATTTGCAGCACTTCCCATTTCAATGGCCACACCATAACTTGCATCTGAACCACTATTGTTATTTCCTATATCGGTAATGATGTTGTATTGAATGTTGGTATTGTTTCTTCCTTTTGCATAAATACCAAAAGAGCCAAGGGGATTTTTAATTGTGAATCCATCAATACTTACATTATCGGCATTGACAGAAATGGTTTTACTATTACTTCCTAATGTTCCACTTATTATACTTTCCGTTCCACGAGCACCAGTACAATCTACATTGTCATTTGCACCTTTTAATATCAATGGTTTAGGAATGATTACATTTTCAGAATACAGACCTGCATCGACATTCACTGTCCAATTATTTCCTGCAGCATCAACACCGCGTTGCACACTACCACTCATTGAAGTTACAAAATCATTATTGGCTTTAACCAATACAAATCCCAAGCTACTATTATCCACTTTGTGAAAAATTTTATTTTCGATTGCAAAATTTTGTGCCAAAGTCGCAACACCACCTGTATTTCCTTCAAATGTGGAAGCTGCTGCATCTACATTATTCGAATTATTCATTAAACTGATATAATTGCCAGCTTGACCACTAAACGCCATATCCAAAATGGATGCACTCACTGATGCAGATGAATTCTCTATCGTCAATCCAGCAGTACCTCCTGAAATGCTAATTCCACTTCCAATAGAAAGATTAACTGGTGCGTGAGCACTCAGTGAATTATCTTTTACATGAATGCCGGTGCTACAATTTGTAATTGAAATATTGCTCAAACTTGCATTTCCACCATCCGGTGCATTCGAACCCGTTGAAGGATAACCATCATAATTATTAATAAATACTCCTTTGCTTACCCCAGTAACACTGCCACCTGAAATGATTGAAGGAGAAGTATTTTTAACATTCCAAACTTCAACACCACTTGTTGGATTGCTGACCGCACTTCCATCGATGACATTTCCAGTGATTGTGGATGGAACAGATTGAGACGATATAAGCATTCCTTTCCAAAGCGTTTCATTAATATTATTTACCGCAGTAATCGTATTATTCGAAACTGTGTAGCCTGAAGCAGTGCTATAAAATAAATTATGAAAAACTCCAATTCGTCTTACATTAGTCATCACATTGCCATCGATCAGTTGAAAAGCACCTGAACCAGGATTCGCTTTATGAAAATTACCGGTTTGAATACCGATGCGAATATTATCCATGCAATTATTGGTAACTGCAGCATACTGGTTATTGTATAAGAGCACACCACCTCCCCAAAAACTTATTCCTGATGCAGCAGCATAAGTTCCCATGTCCTGAATCTTGTTATTGGATATCACATGTCCAGATGATGGAACACCGGCAGGATAGTCATACAATGTCACTCCGAAGTATGATAAATTTTTGATGATGTTATTGATTACAGTTAAATTATTGATTCCAGTTTCATAAACTGTGATTCCTTCAGCTGCATCGATATCAGCGCCATTTGTACTGGTAAATCCGCTAGTGATAGCAGTATTATCACCATCAATCGTAAATCCTTTGATTGTGACATTTGAAGCGGCAACATGAAAAATTTCACCAGAACTAATTGCTGCGCTTGAAGGAACTACAATCGCTTCAGGAACTCGGCTGCCAGAGCATGGATCAATATTGCTGTTAGGACCGAGAATGCTTAGAGATTTATTTACGATAACATTTTCTTTATAAGTACCCTCTTCAACAAATATTGTTTTACCCGGCATCTCAAATCCTATGGCAGTCTGAATTAACATCGGAGGCGTATTGTCTCCATTTGGATCATCATTTACATAGAAATTTTCTGTTGATACTTCGGATACGTACACCGCAGTATTTGGATAATTATAAGGAGCTTCAAATAATGCGTCTACGACAACATATGAAGTTGATTTGTCGGGCCAATAAGATCGATCAAGCAAGCCCACACCAACGGCCCATTGAATGGATGCCCCTGAAAACCCTATCATAGGATCTGCAACGTTAGCTTTTTGTGAATACACTTTTGTGACTTCTGAAATATTTACTGTACCGGTTAATGCAAAACCATTTACACCCGCCGGTAAACAAAAGAGATTAGAAGTAAATATTCCTATACCGGCATTAAAACCTCCTCCGAATGAATTACCACTTGTGGTTATTCCATTGACTGTTGTATTATCACAATTGGTAATGCTCATTCCATTTCCTCCGTTATTTGTGGAAACAAGATTTGTTATTACTGCATTGTCCGAACCGTTAAGTGCGACCCCTGTACTTCCACAATCATCTACAACAACATTGGTCATTATTAAATTATGCGATCCACAATTAACATGAATTCCAAAAGTACCAGCTTTCTCCACTTTGAGGTCGTGAATGTTAACACTTGCAATGGTTACAAATAAGCCATAGGATGCCGAACTGGACGTAAGAGTATATCCATTACCATCTATTTCAACAGCTTTATTAATAGTAATCAGACCCTCATTTAAATTTAATGTGAACTTCAATACGTCACCTGCAATAGTAGAGGGATTGTTTATGGCCGCTTGCAAAGTTGCATACGGACTTCCGCCGGGGTGAGTTATATTGTTTACTTGTGTATTTGCAATTTCAACAAACAAGCAAATCATAACAATTCCTAAAAGCCTCGACTTTTTAAAATGAACACAACTAGGATTTTTCATAAAATTTATTTTGTTTAATTAATAAAAGAATGCTTCATTCAATTCAATTGACGTGTGGAAGTCTCAATCACAAAATCAATTCTGTTAATAAAAAAAATGTTAATCTGTTTTCTTAAAAAAACAATGCTCCGTCACCGAGGCAATGGTAAACTATTCATGCAACATGCTTATTCAATCTGAATCGATCAAATAGCGGGGTTTTGTTTAAATTAGGAGTAAGGAGGCGTAGTTGAGCCCTTCGTCAAATCAAAACAGGAATAATACCTTTATTTTGTCTTTTCGTATATTCTTTCAAAGATATTTAATAATCCCAGATAAATCAATAAAATTGTAGCAAGTCTCGCTTAATTATAATTACAGGTCAATGTCGAAAATCATAGTCTGACCTGATTTTCATTATAAGAATGGAGCCCTATTTGCCTTTAATCCTTAATTGAAATGCCTGCAACTGAAATCCAGTGATTTGTGTTTATCAACACACATAAATCGCTTTTAAACAAGAGCAGGGTAAATTAACATTTTATAAGAGGAAATTATCCACGGACTTATTAAAGTTTTCCACAATATGTTGATAAATCCTCAGCGGTGTTAGAATGCCTTTAATGTACTTTTGAGCCAGATATAATATTTTTAACTAATATGAAAATAACACAAAACAGAAACATTCAATATTATCATATGCTTGAATTTGTTATATATACACATTAAATTAAAAAATATATCAAATTATTTATCATATAACTTATGAATTTAAATACATTTGAACCCGGATTCCCTCCTTACTTATCAAACTCAAACTGACAAGAACCAATGAATAACCGTTCAGAACCTATACTTACCGAAAATCCAGACCGTTTTGTGATCTTCCCGATACAACATGATGATATCTGGCAATTTTATAAAAACTCAGAAGCCTCATTCTGGACGGCAGAGGAGATCGATCTGGTTCAGGACCTTGAAGATTGGGAAAAAAAGTTAACCAACGACGAAAAGCATTTCATAAAACATGTTCTTGCCTTCTTTGCCGCAAGTGATGGAATCGTCAATGAAAATCTGGCCGAAAATATGGTCAGAATGGTACAATATACCGAGGCTAAGTTTTTCTATGGTTTTCAAATCATGATGGAAAACATTCACTCGGAAACCTATTCCTTATTAATCGATACGTACATTAAAGATCCGCAGGAAAAAAACTACCTGTTCCATGCTATTGAAAATCTGGATTGCGTAAAGCGAAAAGCGGATTGGGCTATGCGCTGGATAAAAAACGGAAATTTCCATGAACAGCTGATTGCATTTGCTGCTGTTGAAGGTATATTTTTCAGTGGATCATTCTGCAGCATTTTCTGGTTGAAAAAACGAGGACTGATGCCCGGATTGACATTTTCCAATGAGCTCATTTCACGAGATGAAGGCATGCATTGTGATTTTGCTTGTCTCTTATATAATAAACATTTGATCAACAAACTTCCGGTAGAAACGATAGAAGCAATCATCAAGGATGCAGTAGAAATTGAAAAATATTTTGTTACCGATGCCATTCCTGTGGCATTAATCGGTATGAATGCAGAATTGATGTGTCAATACATTGAGTTTGTTGCCGACAGACTTTTGATTGCACTTGGCAATCCAAAAGTTTATCATTCAAAAAATCCATTCCCCTTTATGGAAATGATTTCCGTTCAGGGCAAAACCAATTTCTTTGAAAAAAGGGTATCAGAATACCAGAAGTCGGGGGTCTCAACAGGACACGCACCGAAAGTATTCACGATCGACGAGGAATTTTAATTTTTTTAAACCCCTTTTTTTAATGTTTTAAGTCTTTCATATCATGCAAGTAATTAAACGCAACGGAAAACGCGAAGATGTAAGCTTTGACAAAATTACTGCCAGAGTAAAAAAATTGTGCTACAGTCTAGACAGTCAATTTGTTGATCCCATAGAAATCGCCAAAAAAGTCATTCTTGGATTATACAATGGTGTCAGTACATCCGATCTTGATAATCTGGCAGCAGAGACTGCTGCATCTTTAGCAACAATTCATCCGGATTATGCTATTCTAGCTGCACGAATTGCAGTGTCCAATCTGCATAAAAATACCAACAAGTCCTTTTCGGAAACCATGGAGTTGCTCTATAATTATATCGACCCCATGACCAATCAAAAAGCAGGACTTATCAGTGATGAAACCATTCAAGTCATACGAGCTCATGCAGACAAACTGGATTCAGCAATCATTTATGACCGGGATTACAGTTTCGATTACTTTGGATTCAAAACACTTGAAAAATCATATCTTCTCAAAGCCAATAAAAAAGTAGTCGAACGGCCTCAGCATTTATTGATGAGATCTGCGGTCGGAATTCATGGTGACAACGTCGATGCGGCTATAGAAACCTATAATCTCATGTCGGAAAAATGGTTTATTCATGCCACTCCGACTTTATTTAATGCAGGGACGCCGAAGCCTCAATTGTCTTCATGCTTTTTACTCAGCATGGTCGATGATTCCATTTCCGGAATTTTTGAAACCTTAAGCCGTTGTGCAAAAATATCTCAATCCGCAGGAGGCATTGGTTTAAGCATTCATAACATTCGAGCAAAAGGAAGTTACATAAAAGGAACAGGCGGTACTTCCAATGGCATCATTCCAAT
>JBGAWX010000101.1:0-11082 GCA_044227375.1 Saprospiraceae bacterium | reverse complement strand
GGTATTGCTATGCCAATGGTTTAATTGGTTTTCCAATGAAATCAATCCTTATGCCAGGACTTTGTGATGCTGATTCCAATCTGCGACTTCACTTGATTTTTCAGGTTTGACATCAAAAATCGTTCTCCTTCATGTTTTTTGATTTCAATCATAGTGAATTCTGTTAAACTTTCGATGCACTAAAAAATGCTAGATGGATTGACATTTAATCCACCGGTTATGGAATATACCTTTACGGATTATAGGTTAAACTTATCAGAATTATTCTTCTAAATGGGTCAGCAATCCTTCGCTATGATTCTCTTTTCATATTCGTGAAACATTTTGGTTGCTCAATATAGAATTACAATCTTTTAAAAAAAAATAACCCCGATCTGCTGCAAAGAAGTTAACTTCAGGACTTAATCGCTTTGAAATCATTTAGATAATTACAAAATAAAATGAAGTTCTCTTTACTAGTCTCAATTTCAGCAATCTTAGTTTTTAATTCCTGTGATGATGTGGATTCCGTCATAAAATACCAGGCATGTTGTGGTTCTGCGCAAGTCGAATTTGCCCAGGACAGTTATTACATTCATGTTCCTAATTGTTTTACACCCAATGGGGATAATATAAATGATATTTTTTTACCGTATTTTAGTTCCAATATAAAGAGAGTTAAATCCTATGAAATTTATTCAGATGAGGATTTTAACCAGAAGATATACTATGCATATAATTTTAATCTTCCTGAGTTTTATGCTTACACTTGGAACGGTCAGGATATAAATGCTAATCTTTATATTGGGAAATTCTTGTACAAATTAGTTTGCATTGCAAATGATGGTATTGAAATTACTGTGAAAGGATCGGCTTGTGCGATCCAGTGTGGAGAAGCGGCGGCCATTTTCTATAAAAGAAAGGGTTGTTTTTTCGGAACACAATTCAATGGATTAATATTTGATGGTTCTATTCCAACTTCAGAAGAGGATTGTTTTAAACACTAAACAATAGGAAGTCTGAAAATACAAGTCCGAACGTCTTAGTGTATTGATAATAGAATTTAGAAGTATAGTAAGGTTGAATTTACACCGGAAGAATCAATTTATGCGATTTTGAGTACTGCAATCTTGGATAAAATAAAGAGAAAAGAATGCTATGTTGGTTTCCTCATAGATTTGGAAGAGAAGGGTATAAAGAATTGAAATGATAATTTTTCAATGAGCACTCAACTCAGCTTTTTATAAACAGTTCCAATGTAATCCAGAAAATCAGGTGTAAATCCCTGTCGACGGATGATCGTTTGCATTTGAGCACGATGATGAATTGAATGATAATTCAACTGCAAAGCGATGTCTTTTAATTTGGCTTCCCATCTTCCGCCATCAAATCCGGTAAATTGAATTACCTCAAAAATTTCGGTTTCTTTTTTTTGCTGAAGAAATGCTATCCAGGTATTGAATGATTTCGTCCATTCGGTTTCCAATTCATCTAGAGGGTAAACAGGATCCCACCAACTCATTTGAGGAGCTGAATTTTCCTGAAGAATGCGCGCCATCCATTTGCGTTGGGAATTGATCAAGTGACTTAGAAATTTTATGCATTCTTTTTGATCCGGAAGTTCACTTACTTTGTCAAGTATTTTGCGGTTTGCAAAATCATTGTAAGTAAAGGTGTCAATAAGATATTGTTTCATTTCCATGAATCGGATTTTTTACAAAAATAAAGTATTTAAATTTCAAAAACAGAGTTTAGCACCCAAGATAAATTGGTTACCAACATAGGATGGCTGAAGACTAATGCGACTGCTAAACGTTGGACTTGATTTTAAAGGAAAAATTTTATAAGCGAGATTCGTGGCTAGAATGCCTAATGCGGCACCGGCTAAGACATCAGAAGCCCAATGCCGGTTATTTGCAATGCGCAAAAGGCCTACTGAACTTGCAACAGTATACGCGGCAATGCTATAGTAAATGCTTTTTGAACCAAATTCCTTATGAAGAAATGTAGCTGCCATAAAAGCTTCGGCAGTATGTCCGGATGGAAAGGATCGATAATCTGAACTATCCGGTCGTTGGACCCGCGTGATGTACTTTAATGGTTGAACCAGAAGTTCGGTAATGATTTGCGCTTTTAGAAGAATATAACTTTGATTCGCAATGTTGTTTTTACACTCAACTCCAAATAAGCTGAGAGAATACACTGCCGCTATAGGTGCGAATTGCAGATAATCATCTGCATGGATCCTGAAATCAGACAACCACTTATTTCTGGCTTTTCGGTATTCCAGATCATCGAGTATCGTGTTGTGTGTAAAGCAAATCAGAGAAGCCCCGAGAAGCATGGAAGGAATGAGAATATCGGATTTGTTGATTTTGTAAACTGAAGTATCCGGATGTTGCGCACAAGGAGATTGGATAATGACAAATACAAGGCAATAAGAAAATACTAACTTCAAATTATTCATTCAGTATTCATTCGGATGGATTCCAGAATTTAAAGATCAGGATTTTTCATGATAAAATCGTCTTCTTAGTAATCAATTCGAATAAAAAAAGAGGAATACAGTATTATTTAAGTGATCAAAAAAGGAATTGGAATTTCGTGCTGACCTGAAAGTAAATACACATTATGCCGTAATCACATCCACCAACTCCATTTTTTTATTTCTCAAATCAATTCCTCCTTCCAATACAGATTTCAAATTGGTTAAATAAAAGGTCCAGCCTTTTAAATCACCAACATAATGTTTCATTTTGGTTTCTTCATCAGTGGGCAGATTGCTTTCGATCAGTTCGACTATGGTTTCATCGTGTTCTGTAAAAATCCGGATGGAAACCGGACAACCCATTGAGAAGCTAAATTCAAAGAGATTTTCTTCGTTTGCTTTTAGTACTTTTCCTCTTTCAGCAACGATATCAGGATAACCATACCAAAGCATGGTGTAGCTATCGTTTTCCTGAATGATTTCTGTTGCTGAACGGATATTTCCATTGCTATCCTGAAAAACAGCCTTGCGGAGAAACCAGGATTCCAACCCAGCGGTGGTTGCCCATGCTTTGTATACTTTATCTATTGGCACCTTGATGTTTACCCTTAATTTGAATTGATCAAATCCAGTGATTGCTAAACAAGACATTGTATTGATTTTAAAACAAAGAAAGGTCAAAAATAAAAGAATGTTCTAACTAATTTGAATTGACTTCAGCTATAATTTACTGCAGATTAAAATGAAACAGCTATGGATGAAGTAATGAAGTAATTATTCTGCGACGGTTTGTCCTCAAGTATAAAGATCTTGTCTTTGTTGTTGAGCATTCTGCCTTCAAGTCTCCAAAGTGCATTGTTTCTCAATTTATAATCGATGTTAAATGAATATCCGAAGGTTTCCAGTCCGTTTGAAGTTCCCGTAGGAATGATGATACCATTTTTATCGCGGAAGTATTCGGCTCTTGCAGCAATACTGAAATTATAATTGCAATCCAACTTTACGATAAACACCGGACTGTACCAGGTGTTGTATTCACTACTGCCTTCTGATTTTTGCTCGGCCCCGTAATCAAAACCCAAAGTAACATGAAGGTTTTTCACAAGATTAAAAATGCCATAAAAATTTTGGTAGTACCGGAATTGTTTTAAACTATCTACCCTTTCATTACCGAGATATGAACTATGATTTAGCGTGATGTATGAATTTGGTGAAAAGGTAACTTGTGTTCCGAAGGATGGAATTTGGATACCATCTGGTCGTTGAATCCGTTGCCAACCGTTAAGGATTAATGCACTCAATAGTAATTTGCCATTGTCTGTTTTGTAAGTGAGTTTAGCTCCAGTTTCATAATATGGAGAATTGTCGGCCACAAGACTCCTTGTCAAATTCCAGTTTTGCGTAGAAATTGCAGTTTCAAATCCGATATGGGATGGAAAAATTCCGGCATCCAACCAAAGGTCTAATGTTTTGAAAAGTTTGAATCCTGCATTGGCTTCAAAGACATTTTTATATACTCCTGTTTCATTTGCATAATTGGCATTCATGTAAGTACCGGCAGCCAAAGCTAAATTCGCTCTAACTCGTTCAGTATTGTAGGATGCTTTAATAAATCCTAGGTTTAGATTAAATTCATTGTGCCGGTTATGATTGTAAAAGAAGGAAGGTCTGTTATGATTATCGGGTTGACCAAGGTCATAGGAATAATACACTTCTGCATATCCGGAAAAACTTAGAGAGGGCTTAGAAGTATCCGCCTGTGCTGAAATGGAATTGACAATTAAGAATGTGATTAAAATGTGGAAGTAGTTTTTCATAAGAATTAGGGTTGATAAGTCAAAAATAATTATTCAAATCAAATTAGCAGAATAATTAATTGTTTTAGGGAATTTAATTTCGAAAATGGCCTTTCAATCTTTCTTCTGAAAGAACTTATTAAATTGAATATTATTCAAAACTTAGTAATTTTATTAGAATGTAAATAAGCATGAATCGAACTTGATATTTGTATTAAGCAAGTGGTATTTTTAAATTAATCTATTTTGATTTAAAGCAATGACTGTGTTTCTATAATCCTCCCTGGCAACAATTAATTGAATATTTACTTTTCTCAAAGAAAAGCCTCCACTTTTTATATTGATACCATTGTCAGAAAGTGAATTGGCTATGTTGGCCAATACGCCCAGTTTATCCATATTAGTGCCGATGATACAAACAATGGCTACTTTTTCAATCGTGATTCTTTCGAAATGTTCTTTTAATTTAACTATGCATTCCGGATTCAAATCCTTTTCCCAAATGACTGTAGAAATGTTATTGGCGCTGGTGGTTTTAAAAATGTAGCTGATACCATATTCTTTAAGGATTTCCATAATTGTTAAATCTGCTCCAACGGATCCGACCATCAATGGATCATATACATCCAGTATAATTACTTTATCAGTGCCGGTAATAACTTCTACTTTTTTTTGCGGGCAAATGTAATCTTTGGTGATCAGCGTTCCGGGATTTGCTGGTTGAAATGTATTTTTTACTCGAAGGTTAATTCCTTTTAATTCCAAGGGCTTGGATGCTTTGGGATGAATGGCTTCCATACCGACATCAGCCAATTGATCAGCCACATCGTAATTTGTAAATCCGATAGGATAGCAATGATCAATTCCTACTAAACTCGGATCGGCGCTGGAGAGATGATACTCTTTATGTATAATAGCTTCATTTGCATTTGTAAAAACAGCAATTTTACTGAAAGTTACATCTGAATAACCTCTGTCAAATTCCCTCATGATGCCTTCTGTTCCTTTAGTATAACCTGTAACAATACAAATGGTATTTTGAAAATCAATTCCCATTAATGCTGTTTCAATGCGTTCATTAATAGTCAGAGGTTGATGATCGTGAAAACCGCTAAGATCTATGAAGGTCGAATGGATTTTATGGTTCTTCAATATATCGCTAAGATTAAAAGCAGAATGTGCCTCACCAATAGAAGAGAGAATTTCACGGGCCGCCTGCAATATGCTGACGTCGCTTACATATCCTGAAGCAAGCACTCCAGTAAGATGCTTTAGATAAGTTTCTGCTTCTGATATTCGTTGTTCAATGAACTTGTCAGCAGCTTCAATATTCAAGCCAATGGGTTCATACTTTTTATTGATCTCTTTTAACTTATTGGTAATATCACGAAGAGCTTCACTAAATTCCTTATGTTCTTTAATTAAATGATAGATTCCAGGTTCACCTGTTTTTTTATTTTCCAACAGCCAGTTCGTAACACCTGAATATGCGGAGACGACAAATATCCTGTTATATAAATTCTCTGGAGTGCGGTTGAATAAAATGATGTTATCGAGAACTTTATCCATTGCAGTCATACTGGTACCGCCAATTTTTTCAACTGTAAGCATAGTTAAATTTTATATGCAGCAAAATTAGTTTAACATCATTAAATAAATAGTAAAATATAAAATCGGCCAACGGATTCTACATCAATTTTATCGCATTACAGGATAAGTTTTGACCTTTGTCTAACCAATTTATATTTTCTTAACAAAACAACTTATCCAATCCGGAGGTATGATATCTGCTTGTTCAAAATAGAAAAGTGAATCATTCGATTTTTGTAAAGATGGGAGTTGGTAATCTAAAGTTGATTTGAACGTACTATTGAAATATGAAAATGTGTAAATCATTGAATTGAAAGAAGGATTAAAATCCAGCTGCACCAGACCAGAAGAGGCTTTTAAAAGACTTATAATAATAGGTGATGTATCCAATTCGAACAGATATACAGTGTCTTGCAATCTATAATACCCATGAATTCTTACTCCAGAATACATTCCAATAATCTCATCTCTCTCGTCTATAGATTCTGTGCAATTCAACAAGGCCATCATTAATAAAGCTCCAATAAATATTTTCAGTAACTTATAATTTGTACGCTTATAAAGAATAGATTTATAAATCAGGTTCATTTTTGAGTATGATATTCGAAACCGGTTTCAGATTCCTTGGTTTTTATAGGCCGAACTTCAATTCTTGCTGTAGATCCATATTCAAATTCCGGATTTCCTTTAGCAATTTCGATTGCTTCTTCCAGATTGTTTGCAAAAATGTGATAATAGCCTACTTACACTTCATCCGTTTCATTGAATGAAATTTCTTTCCAACTTCCATGTTTGCCTGAAATTATTGTTCCTTCTCTGATCAATGGTTGTGCAGCGATCAGTCTGTTTTCTTTTTTGAGGGTTCCAATATACAATTCACATTTTTTGAGAAATTCCTGATGCTGATCGGAAGTCCACTCTGTTTTGTGATCGATTTTGTTTCGGATGAGAAGCATAAATTCTTTCATGATCATGATCTTAGTTTAGGAATTTCTTGAATGCTTGAAAATACAGGCAATCCTTTGGATAATACGAGATCTCGTTCTTTGTTTGCACCGGGACTTTCAGCAAGCAAGAGTAAGCCATCACAATGATCAATAACAGCCAGTGAAATGTCCATGATGGCTTTATACTGATCAACAACAATGGACTTTGCTACAACAGGCAATGCTGCATTTACACCTATCAACGGGATATGACCCATTTCCAGGAGCCTGGCTGCTGCGGTGTTCAGAGCATCCAGATTTTTCTGTTTTCTTTCTTCCGTATCTGCGGAATATGGACCGGCGATTCCTATTATCATGATTTTACTTTAATTTTTAATAAAGTATTTATTCTTCAAGTGAGTAATCGGTAAAATGTTATAAGGATAATGAGTATTAATATTATTGAATAAATGGTTTTGTTGTTTCTTGCTAACCAATTCGGAAGATAAATATCGAAATTGTCCAATGAGGAATCTGAATATTTACGTGCAATATAAGTCAAAGGACATTTAAATTTATAAATAAGCAGGATGATACATTCCATTAATACAATAGCATATCCAATCCAAAGCCATTTGTCCAAATGGTCTATCAGCACTGAATAAAGCATAAAAAATATGACTACATTAAAGAATACCCAAACAAGCGTGTGAATGAATTTAATCACTTTAAGTTTAGATTCGGTTTTCATTAAATTGAATTAGTCATTCAAAAATAAGATGGTTTATTTTATTTTATCAGGAAATAATATGGGGAGTAAGATTAGCAAACTTCAAGCTTTAGAATAATACAGGAATATTTTACCTTTATGAAAATCTAAATCAAACGAAACGATTCAAATGCAGCCTTTAAACTCAGACTTCAATAAATTAGAGCTTTATATTATTGGAATTGTTATTCTCATCATTTACATTTTAGGAGCAATGACGGACATCATGGATGTGGATGCAGGTCAATATGCAGCCATGTCCAGACAGATGTTAGAAACCGGGGATTGGTTACAGGTTCATGACAGAACCATTGAGTATTTGGACAAACCTCCATTCTTGTTTTGGATATCTGCATTATCTATAAAACTATTCGGAGTGTATTCATGGTCTTATAAGTTGCCTTCAATTCTGTTTTCAATATTAGGAATTTATTCTACGTATTCGCTTGCCGTGCTTTTATATAATCAAAAAACGGGAATAATTTCGGCATTGATGTTATCTTCTTGCCAGGCAATAATTCTTATGAATCAAGATGTGCGCACAGATAATATTTTATGTTCAGCCATTATTTTCAGTTTATGGCAGCTCTATGCGTACATCAGGCATAATCTCAAGCTTCATTTAATTTTAGGTTTTATCGGTATCGGTATTGCAATGCTTACCAAAGGACCTATTGGATTGATGATGCCTGTATTTGCATTATCATCATATTTTATTTTTAGTAGGCAATGGAAACTCTTTTTTAAATGGGAGTGGATTCTGGGTTTGGTTATTGTCGCATTAATGCTGATTCCAATGTGCATTGGACTTTACCAACAGCATGGAACTCATGGTTTGTATTTTTATTTTTGGGAGCAAAGTTTTGGACGAATCACCGGCGAGAATCATTGGAGAAATGATACCACGGTGTTCTATTTTACACATACCTTGCTTTGGGCGTTTTTACCATGGAGTTTCATGTTTGTGATTGCCTTTTATAAACGCAGCATTGAATTGTTTAGAAGCCGTAAATCCGAGGTATCCGTTGAAGCATTAACCTGGGGTGGTTTTATTTTAACCTTCATTGCATTCTCCTTATCTAAATACAAATTGCCGCATTATATATTTATCACGTTTCCATTGGCAGCGATACTGTGTGCTTCCTGGATCAATTATCTCCTTGAAAAGGGGAGTGTTATTTTTTTAAAGAACCTCGCCTGGCTGCAAATCACAGTTTCCGTTTTGTTGTTCATTGCCTCTTCACTATTGATGATGGCATTTCCACCAGATCATTACATTCTATGGATTCTGATGATGGGCTTGTTCTTCTGGTATTGTTTAAAAAGTTTTTTATCAAGTGATGGGTTGCAAAAAATAATTTGCACCGGTATCTATGCGATACTCTTTGCAAACATTGTCATGAACGGAAATTTTTATCCTCAGTTGTATAAATATCAGGCAGCTTCTGTGGCAGGAAAACTATTTCATGACCAACACAAGCCTGGAGAGGAGCTTTATTACCTGAATGTAGCAGGCAGGACACTGGATTACTATGGTCAGATCGTATCAAAGCCATATACCCAAGAGGTAAAACATAATGCCTGGGTATTTACCGACGAATCCGGATTAAATAATTTAAAGAACTGGGAAATTGATGTAAGCAATATTATGGAATTGGATAAATATTCAGTTCAGTTTTTATCATTGCCTTTTCTTAACCCTGATACCAGGAAAAGCAGATTGGAAAAAAATTATCTGATTCATCTAAGCAAGCAATAAATTATTAGAGATAAAAAATTATTTGTACAAGGTATGCTTGGTTGTTCTGATAACCAGCTGCCTATTTATTTTGATTCCGTTTATTCCATTTAACGAGTTCAAACCAAATTACTGAGATTATCCCAGTGCACACACTGATGAATAATTGGTATGCAGCTAAGTATTCCAATTCAAAAAAATGAGAGAGGGGTTTGACAAATAAAAGTAGGCTGAGTAGGGCGATGGTAATCCCGATAATGAGAGGAACCAAATTGTTTTTATATTTTATCGTGGTAAAAATGGAGTAGTAAAAAGACCTGTTAACCAAAGTAAGGATAATGTTTGCCGAGATCAGCGTAGTAAATATCATCGTCCTGGTTTGAGGTTCACTATAACCTTCATGCACTGCTATCTGATAAACAAGTAACGTTCCTGCCGTAATCATTAATCCCTGAATAATGCTGGTGGTAAGTTCTGCCCAATTAAAAAAAGTGGTGGTAAATGGCCTGGGCTTTTGAAGCATTAAATTTTTTTCCAGAGGTTCATTTTCATAAATGATGGAGCATGTAGGTCCCATGATCAATTCCAGAAAAATAATGTGGATGGGAGAAAAAATATTGGGATAGGTCCATCCCAATACCAACGGGATGAATACCGTCAGTATAATGGGTATGTGAATGGAGATGATGTATTGAATCGCCTTTTTCAAATTGGAATAAATTTTTCTGCCCATAGCAACGGCATCGACCATTTTGGAAAGGTCATCTTCCAATAAAATCAAATTCGAAGCTTGCTTTGCAATCTCAGATCCTTTCTTACCCATCGCAATTCCGATATGTGCTGCTTTAAGTGCCGGGCCGTCATTTACACCGTCGCCAGTCATTGCTACAATTTCATTGTTTGATTTCAGAGCATTGATTATTTTTAGTTTCGCATCAGGAAACATGCGGGTGAAAATATGAGTATCCTCTACGCGTTTTTCCAATTCTGAGTCCTGCATATTCATCAGTTCTTCTCCATTAAGAGATTTTTCAGATAATTTGAAATCAATTTGTTTGGCAATTGCAGTTGTTGTCGTTGAATAATCACCGGTGACAATTTTCACCTGGATACCCGCTTTATAAAAATTTTCCAGAACGGTTTTAATGTTTTTCTTCGGGGGATCATAAAATGCCACGATACCTTTAAATTGTATCTGAAAATCCTGCTGTGCCTGAGGGAACTCATTCCCTTTGAAGTCTGATGTACCTACTGCGAGAATCCTGTATCCATCTTTGGTCAGTGTTTGAATTGCGTTGTCGAGTTTTTGTTTTTCGTTAAAACTCAGATTTGACATTTTGATCAAAGCTTCAGGTGCTCCCTTCAATGCAATAATTCGATCTCCTCGTTCACTTTCAAAAACATGAGTCATCATGGGTGGAATGCCACCAAGTGGATATTCGTAAACCATTTTGTAGTGATATCTTTCGTCATTCAAAAAGCATTGCATGTAAGCATTATGTAGTGCAATTTCCATAGGATCAAATGGAATCGGTTCACTAGCAAACATGCCATAACGTATTAATTCTTTTTCTTCATCAGTTAAGTGTTCATCAGGGTTTGTAATGGTTTTGGAATTAAGTGTAAATAGTTTGGCAAGACTCATCTTGTTTTCTGTTATGGTACCTGTTTTATCTGTACAGATTACCGTAGCACTTCCGAGAGTTTCAACAGTTTTCATTTGTTTGACCACGATTCCCATTTTCATCAAACGCCAGGAGCCTAAGGCCATAAAAGTTGTGAATGCAACGGGAATC
>JBGAWX010000100.1:0-11155 GCA_044227375.1 Saprospiraceae bacterium | reverse complement strand
CATTTCAACTAATAGCTGATTTAAAGTATTCTCTCTTTCATCATTACCACCTTGCAAAGTATTTCTTCCACGAGCACGACCGACAGCATCAATTTCATCTATAAAAACTATACAAGGCGCTTTCTCCCTGGCCTGACGGAATAAATCCCTGACCCTGGAGGCTCCAACTCCTACAAACATTTCCACAAAATCAGAACCCGAAATGGTAAAAAATGGTACTCCGGCTTCACCTGCAACGGCCTTTGCCAATAGCGTCTTTCCGGTACCGGGAGGACCAACCAACAAGACCCCTTTAGGAATTTTTCCACCTAGCGCAGTATATTTTTTAGGATTTTTCAAAAAATCAACAACCTCCATTACTTCCTCTTTTGCTTCTTCAAGCCCGGCAACATCCGCGAAGGTTACATTGGTATTTTGATTTTTTTCAAATAAGGTTGCTTTAGATTTACCGATGTTGAAAATCTGTGCACCAGGACCAGATCCTCCTCCTCCAACTCTGCGCATTAAAAACATCCAGATAGCCAGGATGATCAGAAAAGGAACTACAAATGAAAGTATTGGACCTAACCAATTCTGCTTTTCTTCATAGCTGATGTTGATTTTATTCGTAAGATGCTCATTTATCTTATCCAATTTTTCAGAAAACTTTTCAGGTGGCCCGATATTGAATGTATAATTTGGTCTTACTCCAAGAGAAGATGTCATTTTATCCTTGTATTCCTCTTTATTTGAAGCATCTTTTGACAAGTAAACATATGCCTGTTTCATATTGACGATTTCGATTTTTTCGATATCGCCTTTATTGGCCATTTCTTCAAAACGAATTGAACTGATATCACCCTTTCCCGGTGAAACCATATAAAACAGGTTTACTCCAATAATGATCAGTAAAATAATTCCATAAATCCAATACGCATTAAAGCCCTCGTTACTTTTTTTAGGATTATTATTAGGTGTTGGCGTTTGTTGTTCCATTAAATCTTTTTTATTTCCAAGAATGAATTCTAATAACGATTATGTGATTAAAGAAGTTGCAATAATTAAATATTCTTATACTCTGTGCACTTGGCATCACTCCATAAGTCTTCAAGTTCGTAATATCTTCTTGTATCCTTATCAAAGATGTGTACAACGACATCAAAAAAATCGACGAGCACCCATCGCGCTCCGATCTGGCCTTCTGAATGGGCTTGTTGCGCTGCTTCTTCTTTGGCTCTTCGCTGCACATTTCCAGCAATGGCTTTAATTTGTGTACTGCTCTCTCCTTCACAAATAATAAAATAATTTGCGGGAGCATCAGGAAGGTGACGCATATCGAGTTGCACGATGTTTTTACCTTTGATATCTGTTATGCTATCAATAATAAGCGATAAAAATTCAGATTGTGATTTAGTTGGACTTTTGGAGGTCGATTTTGTACGTGGCAATGTTTCTATGCAAGTTTTTAATAAAGTAAATATATAAACTATTTATAATATATTAGAATTCTTTAAAATGAAATGAATATTAATTTTCCATACCTTTTTTTAAAGGAAACGGAATCCACAAACCTAGTGGCTCTAGAACTTCTATCAAAAATCAATCCACCCAATGGATTCTTAATTATAACTGACTATCAGACAGCGGGAAAGGGACAATATGGCAGAATCTGGCAAAGTGAGAGGGGTAAAAACCTCTTATTCAGCCTGATTCTACCCCAGGTAAACCTAAAAGCTGAGCAATTATTCAGATTGCATCTTTCCTCAAGCCTGGCCATTATTAGAACATTGAATAGCTTGGGCATATCACAATTAAAAATAAAATGGCCGAATGATATTTACGCGAATGATAAGAAACTGGCCGGAATATTAATTCAAAATCAACTGAAAGGTGAATTGGTTGAAAATTCAGTAATCGGTATCGGTATAAATATCAATCAATCCCAATACCCGGAAGAATTAAATGCAACTTCCTTGATATTGGAAACGGGTATTCAATTCAACCGAGATAAAATTTTGCAAAACATAAGAAATCAGATCCTGAATATTATGGATACTCCTGAAGATATCGGATGGAATCGCTTAATGTTCGAATACAATTCGCATTTATATTTCAAAGATCAAATGATTGCAATAACTACTAATCAAAATGAAAGAATTAATGGAATGCTGCAATCTGTAACTGAAGCAGGAAAATTACGCATTTACAATGCGAATTCGTTTACAGATTTTTCCTTCGGTGAAATTCAATACCATAAACTCAACTGATTATGTCCCATTCAAAAAAAGTAGAACCCCCTTATTATGCTGTAATATTCACATCCATTCTGGAATCAAATCATGAAGGATATGAAGAAATGTCCAATCGTATGATTCAGTTGGTAGAACAACAAAAAGGATTTCTTGGATATGAAAGTGCAAGACAAACCACAGGCATCACAGTAAGTTATTGGGATAGTTTGGAATCCATTGCAAACTGGAAAATAAACGAGCAGCACCTATTTGCTCAACAACAAGGTATTGCCAGATGGTATAGTTATTACCAAATCAGAATATGCAAAGTAGAAAGGGAATATATGTTTAAGCGATCTGATACGAATTGATATTTTACATTAAATAAAACGACAGTGGAATGTTGTAACCCAACGAACCAAATGGTCAGTTGTCAATGATCAAAACAAGTCCTTTCAAATAATTACCTTCCGGATGGAACAAGCTAACCGGATGATCTTGTCCCTGTGTTAATTTATGCAACACCCGGATATTCCGTCCACTTTCAATTCCTGCGGAAACAATGGTATTGTAAAATAATTGTTCGTCGACTACCTGGGAACAGGAAAATGTAAATAATAAGCCTTTATTCTTAATTTTTTTCATTGCAAGAAGATTCAACCGCTTATATGCCTGAACTGCAGTATGTCTTTTGGCCACACTTTTGGCGAATGCCGGTGGATCCAGAACAATCAGATCATAATAATCCGCATCCATATTCTTTAGATATTCATTGACATCAGCACATATGTTCTCGTGAGGCAAAGAAGTAAATTGGTTGAGAACCAGATTTTGCTTTAAAAGATCCAAAGCTTTTTTGGATACATCTACTGAATATACTTTTCTGGCTCCATGTCCAAGTGCATAAATGCTAAAGCCACCGCTGTAACTGAATGCATTCAATACCGTCTTGTGTTTAGCATATTGCGAAAGTAATTTTCTGTTTTCCCGTTGATCCAAAAAAAACCCGGTTTTTTGTCCGGCTAAACAATCTACTATAAAATGATATCCATTTTCAATACAAATGGCTTCTTCGTAATTTCCAAATAAAACAGCATTTTGAACCGATCCTGCATAATCTGGAGGTAAACTCTCTTTACTTTTATCAATAATACACAACAGGCTATCACCATAAGTGAATTTGATGGCTTCCGAAATCAGGTGTATTTGTTTATGCATGCCTATAGTGTGGCATTGAATCACAACGATGCCGTCAAATACATCGATGATCAATCCCGGTAATTGATCTCCTTCTCCATGAATCCACCTGAAACAATTTGTTTTGTTTTTTTCAAATTGCAATTGATGTCTTATACCAAGAGCATCCTCCAATCGCATCCTCCAAAATCCATCTGTATAATCCGAATTGCCGAATTGAAGAATCTTAACTGCAATACTTCCTCTATGAAAATGCCCGAAGCCCAAGCGATTTTTTGTACTATCAAGTATATATATCAATTCGCCATCTTCCAGTTGAGAAGGTATTTCTTTCAATGCACCAGAAAAAATCCAGGGATGTCTTCTTTGAAGATTTATTTCTTTACCTTTAATTAATTCTATTGTGTTTAATACTTTTGAATCCATAACGATGCAATTTCCGTAAATCTGAACTACTAAAACCAATATTAATGAAAAAAGCTATTAAAATTCTCATCTATCTGATCGCCGCAGTTGCTGCTATGATCCTGCTATTTATTGCATATATACATTTTAAAGGAATACCAACGTACGATCCACCTGCCATTAAAGAATTTGTCATCCAACCGACACCAGAAAAAATTGAAGAAGGTGCAAGAATTTCCTCTTTGTTGTGTAGCAATTGCCATTTAGGAAAAGATGGAAGACTGAGTGGAGGTTTAATGAGAGATCTGGATCCATCTTTTGGCAAAGTTTGGGTACTCAATATTACCAATCATCCAGTATACGGAATTGGAAAATGGACAGCATCAGAGCTTGCTTATTTTCTCAGAACCGGACTTAGAAAAGACGGCCGGTATGCCCCAATTTGGATGCCCAAATTTAACTTATTATCCGATTCAGATTTGGAATCAATAATCTGCTTTTTGAAATCCGATATGCCAATAGTTCAGGCCTCTGAAGCAGTTCATCCTGCAAATCAGCCAAGTTTTATGAGTAAGTTTCTGTGCAATGTTGCATTCAAACCCTTAGCCTACCCGGAAAAACCTATTATTGCTCCGGATACTTCCGACAGAGCTGCATATGGAAAGTACATTGTACAAGGTAAAATTGAATGCTTTACCTGCCATTCTGCTGATTTTAAGAAACTTGATATCCTGGTTCCTGAAAACTCCATTGGCTATCTTGGCGGAGGCAACACCCTAATAGATCTTGAAGGAAATAAAATACTCTCGGCAAACATAACGCCCGATCCGGAAACAGGTATTGGGAAATGGAGCTACGATGATTTTTACAAAGCCATGAAAGAAGGTAGGCGTCCTGATGGGAAATTGCTCAGATATCCCATGAGTCCAAAAGGGAATTTGAAAGATTATGAGATACAGGGAATTTGGGCTTACTTACAAACTGTGCCAAAGATCCATAATGCTGTAGATAGGACAGGGCTTTAATAAGAAGACTTATTCTATTAATTAAATTCAGCCCCTTAGTCCCTTTAACGGGTAAGGCACAATCCACAACGATTAGTTAGAAACTGCTTAATGTATTTTAAAACTCCTGCTGTAATCCAGAATGTTTTCAATGCTATTGGGATGGGCTGAAAACAAAGCCTTGGGTAATGCCCGGCTGGCTTCAGTTAATTCAGTCAATTCTTCAAAAGCGGAATCATCCGTTTTCAAACACTCCTCCAGAATTTGTGATTCTGTTGAACTGCAGTCGTGATAAATATAGCGGATTAAATGGAGAGAAGTAAAGGTACCGACCATAGGCTTATTTTCATTTTTAAATAAGAACTTAACTGTTTGGATTCTCTATTTATTGTTTGAATAAAAATCTATTTTCTTGTATTTCCCTACCAAAAAACATAGGAAAAAGCCCTTCTTGAATTTTTAGCACAGATTTTTTTTACAATCAAAGTGTAACTATCATCTTTTTCTCATGCTAAAGTTTTTAGTCTCGTTTCATGCCCTATTTTCAGGCCATTACAGAGATCCTTATAGTTCAAAAGTGCATTATGAATTCAATCGATGCTAAAGAAAAACAAACCAATTTTCAACTGTTCTTGCAGTTGCCTGAGCAAAAGTTGGCATAGTATTAGAATAATATGTTATATGATTATTGAATAATAATAACCTAAGATATACAAGATGTAGTTTTCTTTATTTGAGACCTTTAGACACCTGTAGATACGCCGGTATTTACAGGTTTTTTTTTATGTAGAAATCGATTAAACACCATGCACTTCATCATTGAAAATTCCACAAATTCAATTCAGTGCAGAAAAATAGGGTTGCGCTCAAGCAACCGGAACATCTGATAAAAATGCTTCAATAAATATAGTAATTGATAAGGAATCATTCATGATCCCTCACTCTAAATTCTCAGGACTCCAAAAGTACTTTTGAAAATCTTGTACTTTATGATCTTTTACTGGCACTCCTTCTTTTCGCAGGAGTTTAGCCATTCGTTCTCCATGTTCTCCAAACATCAGGCGTCCACTCAATTCTCCTTTGACATTTACAACACGATGAGCCGGTATATCCGTCACATTGCCCTTGAGTTGGTTCAGTGCCCAACCAACCATTCTTGCAGAACCTAAACTCAGGTAATCTGCAATGGCTCCGTAACTGCATACTCTTCCCTGAGGTATGCAGCGAACAATATCATATACACGATCAAAATAATGCTCACTTTTAATAAATTCGTTTTTGTAATAATTTAATGCTTCATCTTCTTTTGCCCTCATTTCTTTTTTCGTGGCGGCAGTTTTATCCGAATATCCCAAAAAATGAAGAATACCATGTATAATGACTCTCAATAATTCCCATTCAAAGTCTATCTTAAATTTTTTTGAATTGTCTAGAACGCGCTCTGTGCTTATATAGAGTTCTCCTTCAATCTTGTCAGATCCTAGAGGAAAACTGATGATGTCTGTATAATTGAGAAGTCTTCCGGATATTGACATCAAAAGGATTGACATTAAAATGAAATTTAATGTTGGGTTTCTTTTTCATGGATATAAAAACAAAATCAGATCAAAATAAATACATTTCATTCAATTGAACAGGGTATTAAAAGTAAGAGCAGCATTTACTTTACTGTCAACGCGGCATGTTTCCGAAACTCCAGTTGGTGATTTGAAACCTTGTATGAAAAAAAATGAAATGGATTTGAAATCCTTAAATCAAATGGTAAACTTGATCTCTACTGTTCTGCCGCTGTCAGAGAAGATCACGCGATCAGACAGCTTTTGCATAAGGAAGACCCCTCTTCCCCCACAATTGGAAACATTCTCAGGTAAAGTAGGATCCGGAATGGAAGCCGGGTCAAAGCCCGGACCTTCATCCGATATTCTAAAGCAAATATGCTTCTTCAAACGGGTAGTTTTGACGCAGACGAATTTGGATTCGTCTGACTTATTGCCGTGCAATATGGCATTGTTGACTGCTTCAGTCAAGGACACCAATACATTAGGGTATAGGTTTTTATCTAAGTGGTATTCATTAAATATCTTTTCCAAATATTCTTCCACCACACAGATGTTTGCCGGTACGGAAGCTATTTTAATCATCCCTGCTTTTTGAGGCTTTGATAATATTGCTCGACCAGTTTCTTGTAAAAAGGCCGCAAATCCGGTGAAACTTGTTTGAACCATTCTGTTTCCGCCTGTCTAGCTTTAATATATTCTTCCAGGCTAGGTGGTATTTTGTGCACAATATTCGTACCAGTTTCCGATTTACGCTTTTCATCAAGGTCTCTTTCCCGTTGCGCCTTATCTGCTTCCAACAACCGGGTAGTGATCTCTTGTTGCCTTCTCAGCATGTCGTTATTCAATTGCTTATTCACCAATTGCTTCTCCTGCTTGTTCATTTCATCAAGGATTTCCTGGGCTTGTTTGGTACCTCCTCCACTTTCTTTTTTCTCATCTTCTAAATCCTGCAACATTTTTCGCAGCTTGGCTTGTTTAGCCGCCATTTCCGCAAACTCTTTAGAAGTCCCTTGTTGGCCATTTCTCATTTTGTCCAATACTTCCTTCATCCCTTTTTCAAGCTGCTTTTGTCCCTCGCCTAATTTATCTGAGGGTTCCTTTCCGTTTTTGGCATTTTTTCCACCACTCTTCTTTCCGGGTTTTTTACATGCTTTGCTTCCGGGTTTATTGCAGGATGAATTGCATTCCTTTTGTTTATTATCCAGGGATTCAGATAACATCACAGCAAGGTCATTCATTCCCTTCATGATCCGCCGTTGATTGTTGGCCGCTTCTCCATTTCTTCTGTCTTCCAGCAAGTCTATTCCCTGTTTGAAATTATCGTTGATTTCATTTACTTTTTCAATTACGAATGATTGAATTTCAGTCAATCTCTGACTCAGCACTTGAAGAGTATCTTCGACAATTTTAAAATTATCCTTGATCTTAAATTGATCCTGCAACAAACTCAGATACCTTGGAGTCTGTGGATTCATGTTTGCCATTTCATTCACTACGTTTTCCTGATCCATAGACAGGCCAACAAGATTCTCCAATAATTGTCTCAACATCCGTGCATCTTCCTCCGCTTGTTCCTTATCAGATTCTTCCATTTCAGCCTCCATTTTATTTGCCATCTCTTTCATCTTTCCCGAAGCATCCTTTTGTTTCTTAGAGGCTTTGCCATTATTGGATTTACTGAGTTCGTCCTTAGATTCTTTTAAATCATTCTTGATTTCGTTTTCCTCTTTCTTTGTGTCTTCTATTTTTTTGGGAGCTTTCAGTTCTTCATTTTTCTTTTTTATCTCCTCCTGCTTCTTAGCAATATCATCAAATTTCTTGTTGATGCTGTCCTGTTGTTTTTTTAAGTCATCCGGATTTCCCTCTTTCTTTTCCGTTTTCTCTGCAAGCTTATCCTGTTCTTGAGCAAGTTTATTGAGATCTTTGATCTGATCCTTCAGGTTTTTTTCGACTTCAAGCTGCTTGAACAATTGCAACAGACGATCCATCTCTTTAGTCAGTTCGACATTTTTATTTTCCATCTTTTCCGACATCTGGATTGCCTGATCCTTATTCATTTCATTCATGAGGTCCTCAATCTGCTGCATTAGTTTTTTCATCTCCTCATTTGCTGTTTCATTAAACAACTTTTTAAGTTCCTCCTGTTTGTTCAATAAATTTTCATCGTCTGTCTTTTGTTTCTGAAGATTTTCTTCGAATTTCTTTTTAGCATCTTCAAACATCTGCTGCAATTTTCGTTGCTGCTCGATCATTTTTTCAAAATCCTTTTTATTTTGCCACTCCACATCCTTCTTCTCACGCATCTTATCTTTATAATCATTCAATTTCTCCTGAAGCTTGCGTGCTTCCTTCAGGGCGTCTTCCATTTTATCCTTTATTTCTTCATTATTGGTCTCTTCCATTTTTGCAAGCTGCTCATCGGTAGCTTCTTTATACTCCAGCATCTGACTTCTTGCCGATTTACTGCCGTTGATTGCGTCGTTATCCCACACTTCAAAATAATAACTGATTGCATCGCCAGGTTGCAATAAATAATCCCTTGCATCAAATACATGAGTAAATGAAGATGCTTTCCCCTGTTCTCCCTGGCCAACGGGTTTTGTTTTTACAGGTTCTTCTGTTCCATCTTTCCTTTTGATAATGTAATTGAAAGTAATGCTTCGAATGCCATAATCATCCGATGCATCTCCGGCAAAATAATTGCGCTTCCAATCCGTACTGTCGGCAAATTGCTCGACCTGGATTTGTGGAAACTGATCCGGAATCACACTAACATGATACTGAATGGAATCAAAGTTTGTAAGCAGATCGTTCTTTAAATACAAAGTATAACTCTGATCTTTAAGAAATCGCCTTGAATACTGGTATTCGTTTTCGGATTTGCGTTGAATTTCTGTGTTTTCCTCATTCTCCGAACTCCTGTAATACAAATGATCAGTATGTTCGGAATTGAAATGCCAGTTCACTTTGGTTCCTGCTGGTAAAACCAGATCCCCTGTATTATTTAATGTTTCATTTTTTCTTCCTGTATATTTAGGATATTCAAGTTGTACTGTAAATGAGTTGATGATAGGTTTCATCATCACCTTCAGAAGATATTCCTGGGATTCAATATTTCCGGAAAAAATTCGAAACGGCAGATCTTTTTGTACATTATTAAAAGTATAGCTGAATTCATCGTCACTTTCTTTTCGCAACCGGTATTGAAAATGATCCACATCAATAAATGCATCAGCAGGTAATGCTGTTCCGTCTACATGGATTTTCAAAGTGAAATCTCCATTTTGTTCTACGTTTAATTTTTCCACATCAATAATGAAATGAAATGGTGCCTCCTTTTCAAAATCTTTATTGACCTGAATCAGTCGTTGAGTCGGTTGCTTAATTAAACCTGGTGCCCATACCAACAATGATAATAAAATGAGCAATGGTGCAAGTGCGTATTGTAAATACTTTCTGTTTTTTTGAAGATCGATTGCCTGAACAAATGGTACCGGAGTTAATTCGATGGATTTCTGCTGGATACTTGCTTCAATAAGACTGCGGTCTGAGTAATTTACGGATTGCGATTTTAATTGCAGAACATTGAGCAATTTATCTTTTACATCACTGAAATGCGTTCCAATAATTTTTGCAGCCTCTTCGTGTGAAATCAATTTTCCTAAACGGAAGTAATGGAGTAATGGTCGGAAAATCCAATACCAAAAAGTGGAAGCAAATAAAAACAAGTAAGAAAGACTTAAAATTTTTCTGAATGATTTCCCAAAATAAAACTGGTTCTCCAGAAGGTTGTAGGCCAAAAAAACCACGGTCAACAAACCAGTGAAATAGAGACTTCCCCTGATCAATTGGTTGATGTAATATCTTCTCGTGAATTGATCTATTTTATAAATCAGTTGATCGTAGTAATTTTCATTCATTAGCATACTGGAAATTAAACTTTTACAAACGCAAATAAACCAAAAATAATTTCAAGAATCAGGGTATCCGGGCAATAAAATTAAGTTAAAAAATGGACTTTCTTAATATTCCTTTGTCTCCAACTATAAATCTCTTCCTTGTTTAGACTTCCAAATTTATTACAAGATGGTCGTATAAACCCTCGGATTCAATCATTCAAGACATGGACTGCTTTAACAACGGAAGCTTGAATACGGTTTAAGCAGAGACATCATATTCCCGCAGTGCATCGTTTAGAGAAACCTTTTTATCCGTTGATTCCTTACGTTGTCCAATGATCAAGGCACAGGGTACCTGGTATTTTCCGGCCGGGTATTCCTTGGTGTACGATCCGGGAATCACTACAGATCTGGGCGGCACGTAACCTCTATAAATTTTGGACTCATTTCCAGTAACATCGATGATATGAGTTGAACCTGTAATGACGACATTGGCTCCCAGTACAGCCTCAGATCCAATAAGGGCGCCTTCTACAATAATGCATCTGGAGCCAATGAAAGCATTGTCTTCAATGATATTTGGTCTTGCCTGAGGGGGTTCGAGTACTCCACCGATTCCTACTCCTCCGGCAAGATGAACATTCTTTCCGATTTGGGCACAAGATCCGACTGTTGCCCAGGTATCCACCATGGTGCCAGAACCGACATAAGCACCAATATTCACGTAACTCGGCATTAATATCGCACCGGGTTCGACATAAGAACCATACCTTGCAATTGCTGTTGGTACAGCCCGTACCCCTAACTTGTCAAATCCGGTTTTAGGTGGAATTTTGTCATAAAATTCAAGATCTCCTGCTTTAATAATTTTGTTGTCTACT